>JALREU010000069.1 GCA_023256705.1 Rickettsiales bacterium | reverse complement strand
TCTAAATCATTTAAATCTTCTCTAATGTGATTTGAAAAAATTTGAGCCATATTGGCATCAAAAAATAAATATTGGATAAAATTTATCCTTTTATAAACATCAATTACCAAGCTTTTATCTAATTTTAAATTATCATCCAAAATTCCCTTAGTGTCCTCTTGCCTTGCTGGCGGCCCTCCATCTTCAGTTCTAAATCTATAACGATCATCGGGGCTTTTGGGATGAGAAAATTTATAAAAGCAACTTTGCAAAAAAATAGCATATACTTCTTGATCGATTCTTGTGGCCGGATTAATTCTACTAGCCTTTTGAAATGAGGTATCAAATTTATTTTTAGAATCTAACTCAAAAAATTATATCTTATGGAACCGTCAGAACGAAAAATGACATCGATTTTACCCATAAAACTATCAAATAATTCGGCATAATCTTTGCTACGATTTAAATCACGAATAATTTCAGCTAATTCAATTGATAGATTTTGGTGGGAAGATATAGAGCTAAGGCTTGGTGGGTGCTTCATTTTATTGGTAATTTTTAACATTATTTCATATGATGAATTACTAATAAATCCCTAAAATTCAATAACTGATTTAAAAATTTTAATTCATTTTTAATGTTACTCCCAAAATATGACAAATGGCGATTGTTAATTCACTGCGATTTAAAGTATAAAAATGAAAATCATCGACTCCGTTTTTATGCAAAATTCTACATAATTCTGTAGCCACAATGCCGGCAACTAAATGCCTAGTGTCATGATAATCATCCAGACCATTAAATAAATCTTCCATCCATTTTGGAATAGTTGCTCCACACATTTTAGAAAAATGCTTAGCTTGTTTAACATTGGTTACCGGTAAAATTCCTGGTACAATTGGCACATTTATTTGATGCTTACGACAAAGATCCACAAAACGAAAATAAGCATCAGCATCAAAGAAAAATTGCGTTATAATTCGATTGGCACCAGCATCAATTTTGCGTTTTAAATTAATAATATCTTGTTCTAGGGATTCGGCTTCTGGGTGCTTCTCTGGATAGCCAGCAACCGAAATTTCAAAATTCATCTTTTCATTTTGCAAATTTCTAATTCCAGCAACCAATTCATTGGCATACCGATAACCATCCTTATGCAATTGATAATTTGGACTAGAAGCCGGCATGTCGCCTCGAAGAGCTACAATATGACGCACACCAATTTGCCAATAATTTCGTAAAATTGCTTCAATTTCAGCCTTTGAAGAGCCAACGCAAGTAAGGTGTGAGGCTGGCTTTAAATCGGTTTCTTGCAGAATTCTAGCAATGGTATGATGGGTTCTATCGCGAGTTGATCCACCCGCACCATAAGTTACCGAAACAAAATTCGGTCTCAAATTTTTTAATTTAGAAATAGCCTCCCACAGCTTTTCTTCCATTTCATCATTTTTTGGTGGAAAAAACTCAAAAGAAATATTTAAATCTCTTTTATCATTAACAACTTCCTCTAATTTATTGGCAAAAAATTTCATAAAGATTTTATTTAAATATCATTTAATTTCAAAAATATTTTAATTTAAATATTATTTAACCCTTCAAGTAAAGGGATGTCGGCGACTTAATTGAAATGATATTGTTTTTTTCGGCTGAAAACTAGATTTTTTATTATTTTAAAAAAAAATAAAAAAATTGGCAAGAGCAAAAAATATTTTAAGTAGCCAATTGACATTAAATGATTTTGGTTTAAAATTTGTTTTAGAAATATCTTAAAATAATGGGTTTGTAGCTCAGTTGGTTAGAGTGCGCGCCTGATAAGTGCGAGGTCGGTGGTTCAAGTCCACCCAGACCCACCATTATTTTAAATCCTACCAATGATTAAACTGCTCCCGAATAATTCTATCTTCTAGCGAATGGCTGGAGTCAAACAAAATTTTAAATTCCTTAGAATTATCTTCATAAACCTCAACTTCAACCACATCCCTAACCTCAAATGAGTCTGCAGTAGCACTCACTGGTCTATCATTATTTTCTAAAACTTTAAATTTCACTTTTGAATTTGATGGCAATAAGGCGCCACTCCATTTTCTTGGACGAAATGGGCTAATTGCGGTAAGAGCCAAAATTTTGGCACCAAAAGGAATTATTGGACCTCCAGCCGAAAAATTATAGGCGGTGCTTCCAGCTGAGGTTGAAAGTAAAACTCCATCAGCAATTAAACATGAAAGCCTCTCAAGCTGATTTACTTCAATTTGTATTTTACTGGCTTGATTAGTTTGACGAAAAAGCGAAATCTCATTAATAGCAACGCGAATATGTTGATTTCCAAATCTATCTCTAGCAATCATTTTTAATGGATTAATTACCGAAATTTGTGCATCGCCAATGTCTTTCATAATATCATTATGATTGGTATTCATTAAGAAACCAACAGTTCCAGCATTAATTCCGTAAATTGGAATTGGATTTTCTTCAAATTCATGCAATAAATGAAGCATCAAACCATCGCCACCAATAGCAATAATCAAATCGCAATCTTTTAAATTTTGATGATTATCGGTGGCATCAAAAAAATTATATTTTTGAATTAAAGAATTTTTGATAGCTAGGGCTTTATCATTATTTTTTGCAGCGATTACACAAATATTTTTAAACATAATTTTTGGCATAAATTTGATTTAATACAATAGCAGTGGCTACTGAAACATTTAAGCTTTCAACTTCGTTGTTAGTTGGAATTTTTACCAATAAATCACAATTTTTTTTAACCAATTGTCTAATTCCTTGCCCTTCCGAGCCAACCACTAAAGCAATATTTTCATAATCATTTATTTTTTTACAAGAAATATTTGCTTCGCCTGCCAAGCCAATACACCAATAACCAATTTTTTTTAATTCAATAAGCAAATTATTTATATTGGTTGCACTATAAATATCAGCAAAATCCACACAGCCAGCAGATGCTTTAATCATAGAAGATGATTCTTTGGCGGAATTAAATTCGGTAACAATAATTTTTTTGAAATTAAAAGCAACGGCACTTCGGATAATGGCTCCAACATTTTGTGGATCAGTAATTTGGTCTAGAATTAGAATATTGGGCAAATTCTTTTTATCAACAATTTGATGGAGCGAAGATAGTAAATCAAATTGGTTAAAAATTTTTGTAGGTGATACCTTGATAGCAATTGATTGATGGACAGAATTATTGCCAAATAAATTACTAAAATAATTATTATCAACAATTTTAATTTTGCTTTGCAGTTTTTGTAGGGATTTTTTTTGTAAAAAAATATTTAATTCATTCAAATTATTACTTGAAGTAATTATTTCATGAATTGTTCTTTTATTTGAAGTTAAAGAGAGGTAGACGGGGTTTTTTCCGTAAATCCAGATATTCTCCTCGTCAATTTGCTGACGAGGAGAATTTTTAACTAAAAACCTAGAGGTTTTCTTT
This sequence comes from Rickettsiales bacterium, assembly GCA_023256705.1. Classification (GTDB taxonomy): domain Bacteria; phylum Pseudomonadota; class Alphaproteobacteria; order Rickettsiales; family UBA1997; genus CAILUF01. Next base: position 4,440 of record JALREU010000069.1, on the reverse strand, counting down.
GTTTTTAGTTTCTGATTCTGGTTGCTTTTGGGTTTCTGGTGCTTTTTGTTCTGAAGGTTGTTCATTGTTATTTGATTCAGTGTTAACTTGCGGGGCTTCTGGCTGAGACTCGTTGGCAGAACCTTGAGGGGCAACCGCATCTTGAGATGGTTCGCTAGAGTTTTCACTGGATCTTTTCAATAAAATTTTAACTTTGTTGTCTTTAACAAATTTGCCATTTAACTTTTCCACTTCTTGCAATTTTAATAAATGACGAACATATTCTTTTGAAGTTTCAAATTCTAAAGCCTTAGATTTTTTAATATCGATTAATTTAACAATATACCAAAAACCGTCAACTTCAATTGGTTTAGAAACTTCATCTTTTGCTGAGTTTTTGAAAAATTCCAACAATGCTTTGCTTACTGAAGCCTCTGCACGATAAGAAACTTCGCCATTATTTTGAGCAGATTGAGCATCAACTGAATATTTTTTTACAGCATCGATGAATTTTAAAGGCTTTTTTGGAGCTTTAAAATCTTTTAAAATATTTTCAGCAATAGTTTTGTCTTTAACTACAATTTGTAAATATTTATATTCGTTTTTATTTTCAATTTCAGCATTTAATTCATTAAACTTTTCAACGATTTTTTGATCGGTGATAAGATCTTGAATTTGATTATTTATATATGCTTGACGAATAGTTTGGACTTTAAAACTTTCAATAGCATTTTTTACATCAACCGCATTGTCAAGACCAAGTCTTTTGGCTTCAGCAATAATTTTTTTATCGAGAAAAATTTCGCGAGCAAAAAGTTCAATTACTTGATCAGGAAGTTTATCGAAGGAAATTTTTGCGGCTTTGTTTGAAGCAAATAAATCTTCAAGTTTGCGTTCAATTTCAGATTTGTAAATATTTTCGTCGCCAATTTGGGCAACCAAAATATCATTAGCTTTTTTTGAAATAAATTGCTTAGAGCCAACAAAAGCAATACCAACTAAAATAGTTAATGCAAACAAAATTTTAAAAGGATTTTTTCTTTTTTTTGAATAAAGTTTCATAATTTTAAATTTGAAATTATATGCTTTGGATAAATATTATATTTATTACAAAGCTTGTTAAGGTTTTCTATTTCTGGATCTTGCCAAAATTTAACACCAAGCTCATTTGACAAAATTCCACCCGTTAAAAGTAAGCTATCGATTCCATAATCATTCGCACCTTTTATGTCGGTTTCTAGACTATCGCCAATGGCGAGAAACATGGATTTTGGGGGGTTATTGTATTTTTCAAAAACCATGTCATAAACTATTTTAAATGGTTTCCCATAATAATTTACAACTCCACCCATTTTTTCATATTCAAGCCCAAGCAAGCCTGCGCATATCATTTCCTGACCATTTTGTTTTACAACAATTAAATCAGGATTTATACATAACATTATTAGTTTATAATTATTCGCTTGAATTGCAAGAGGTAATTTTTCTTGTAAAGTTGAATTATCGTGATCAAATCCGGTGGTAATTGCAAAATCCGCCTGACTTGGATTTAAAACCATTTTATAACCCAAGCCATCTAATAAATCCATATCTTTATTTGGACCTATATATAAATAATTTCTTCCAAAGCGTTGAAAATTATTATTTTGATTTTCTTTGAGGTCTTCAAAAGCTGATTCACCAGATGTTAAGATAAAATCATAATAACTTTTATCAATTCCAAATTTATTTAAAACTACCTCTGCTCTAGCTGAACGCCTTGGAGCATTTGACAAAAAACAAATTTTTTTATTTTTTGATTTAAGATATTTTAAAGTTTCTAAGACAGTTGGGTATAATTGATTTCCATCATGAATTACACCCCAAATGTCGAAAATAAAATATTCGTAATTTTCGGCTATTTTACTTAAGCCAGATGATATATGCATTAACCTACTTAGCTAAATTTTTTGCCATTTTAGTTAAGGATTTAAATGAACTTTTAGAATATTTCATTTTAATCATATCACCAATTCTAACAACTGATTCTTGTTTTTTGTCATCTAAAATAACCCATGAATTTTTTGGATCAATTTTATCAGAAATAACTCCCGATGCAATAACTCTTCTTTCAATTTCAGATTTTCCAGAAATAGGATTTTCTACTTCATATTGACCAATCATTTCGAATTTGTCACCATGTTTCAAGCCATCTTCTGAACCTAAATTAACTTTGAAAATAGATTTACCATCGAAGGTTCTTTTTTCAAGAATATAACCTCTTTTAGCAAAAACATTTCTTAAAATATGCTCTGATTCATCAAGGGCATCAGCTCCGGCTTCACGAACTAAACCATCATCGCGCGAAACACCTTTATCTTGATCGCCACCGATTTGAATTCCACCAATTCTAATTCCGCCATCTTGTTGAACATTTTCTGTGCGAATAGCTTTGCCGTTAAGTTCAATAGTTTCAACCACAGTCAATGAAGGTAATTCATAAACCTTGATATTTCCAGAAACTTGAGAATTATAAACAAATTTTGGTGGGATAGAAATTACTTGTCCATTTTTTGGATTTACATAAGTGCTACCGTCAACATATTTGTTAGTAAAATTAGCATTAGAAATGGCACCAGAAACTGCAAAATCTGCAACTTGTGGTCCTTTATAAGCTCCAGTTTTGTTCATTTCAGCTAACTGCACTTCTTTTTGCAATTTTTCAACCGCCTTTCTATCGACAATTTCAGCTAAACGATATTTAGACAATAAGCTTTCAAGGGTTGTAGCAACTGATTTGCCAAGATTGGCATTTTTGGCAGTTTCAATTTCACCTTCCTCAAAATCAAAAACGGCAACTTTAAGCATTTTATTTTCCAACTTTTTTTCATCTGGCATAAAATCACTCTTAGAGATAAACTGCTTTTGATATTTATCAAAATTTTTAATAGTTGGGGTGCAAGAGCTAAGAAGAATAGCGATAACGAGATATTTTAATTTCATATATTTTTAATTTAAGATTCCAAGGATTTTAAGAACACCCTCTTTTTCAATTTGCTCTTCAAAGGATTTAAAGGCTGCTTTTTTAGATTCAGCTTCACCCAATGTAGAACTTCCAGAAACTTCAATTTGATTACTTGCAACAACTTTATCTTGCGAAGTATTTTCTATATCAATTTTGACCTTAGAAACATTTGCCCCATAAATATTTTGAGTATTAATTTCGTAATTTAATTCAATAATAATTTGGTTAGCATCTTTTGGATTGAGGGCTTTTGCGGTTTTAAGTTTTTCCTTATTTAAAGCGCTTCTAACAATTGATGTTAAATCTTTTGACGATTTTGTATCAAAGAAAAACTCAATATTGGCAGAAGATTTTTCAAATTCATTTTGATATTTTGCCACAAGGTTTAAAATTGATTTTAAATCAACCTCTTCTTGAACCCCAGACAAAATTCTGGCTTTAAGCTCAAGCTCTTTACATAATTCAAGAATTTTTAATAAATTGGTGCGACGCTGAATTGGATTGGCTTGCGCTGAATTTTTATCTAGGTCGTTTATCTTTTTTTGAGTAAATTCGACACGCTCTTTTTGCTCATTAACAAACGGATCTCTTTCTACTGAAACTTCAACATAAAATCTATTGCCGACTTGCTCGCTTTTTGAAACTTCATAGCCAGTAAAACTAATTTTTTCAATCGATTGCTTAACTTTTTGACGAAGTTCCTCATTATAACTATTTTGATTTTCTTCTTTTATCACTTGCGATTCCGACGAAATTGTGACTACTAATTTTCCCGCAGTATCAGAAAGTGCATTTTTGGTAGCTTCTTCAAGTGTTGCACCCTCTCCTACTCCATATAAAACATCGATATTATTTTTTCTTGGCTTGGTGAAAAAGCTTGGTAAATCCTGATCCTTAGCAAAGGAGTTAAAACATATTCCAACAATAATCAGAGTTGATATTAGAATTTTTTTGAACATTTTATAAATCTTTAAAAATATTATTTGAATTAGATTCAATTCTATTGAGTTTATCGCTGGGGGATTCTTGTTTTTGTTGCGGGGCAGAACAAGAATATAATAATGTGGATAGAAAAATTATTTGTAAAATTTTCATAGTAAATGGTGTTTATTTATTCACCCCTATTTTCATAGGGGTGAAATTAAGAAATATTAGTTAGATTTAGCTTCTTCAGTTTTAGCTGGAAGTGCTGGGACATTGCCTCTTTCTTTTTCAAGCTCATCAAATAATTCTTTGTAGATTTCAAATTGCGATCGCTTGAATTCTACGGGTAAAGGTGGCAATTCTAGGAGAGTAGTGGACTGCTCAAAAATATAATCGCACTTTACCCCTTTTAACATCCCCAGTAGCACGGTATAAGGAACTAAAGCTTTATAACCACCAGTAGGATTAAGGATAATATTTTCCGAACCATATTGATCAATTTCTCGAATAATCCGGCGAACAAATTCCACTAC
>JALREU010000068.1 GCA_023256705.1 Rickettsiales bacterium | reverse complement strand
TAAAAATTTGTTAGTTAATTTTTCTACTTCAATGCAAAAAAACATCAATGCAATTCGTAATTTTTTGATGCAAAAAATGTATCGTCATCCCTTGGTTAATGATATGTCTCAAAATGCTAGCAATATCTTGAATTTTTTATTTGATCATCATTTTATGAATCCAAAAAATCTCCCAAAAGAGCGATATGAGTTATTTTTACAAAATCAAAATCCAAAATATTTAGCTGAAATTATTTGTGATTATATTGCAGGAATGACTGACCGCTTTGCTATCAAATGTTGCAACACCATCTCTTAAGATTAAAATTGGCTTTGAAGAATAAATTTTTAACGCCAAACAACTAAATATCCGCGAAAATTATTGCCATCTTTGGTGTTCATGGCTTTTACAAAATCACTAACTTTTACCCAATACCACTGATTTTTATGCAAGGCTACATCCAAAATTAAAATTGAATCAGAATCTTGATCGAAGGCAACAATTGGAGAAATATGCCCATTGGTTTTGGCTTGTAAAATTTTACCATCAAAATTAGCAATTAAAAACTTATCTTGGTCGCTTAAAATCTTTTTCAAATTCTCTCTAAAATCATTGACTTTATCTTCGTTAAATTCGGTTTGATAATAAATTTTTGATTTAATTTTGTGAAGTTTTAAAATCTTTGAAAAATCAGATAAATTGATGCCCGGGTCATAGTCTGAGGGTGTTAAATTGGTGGATTTTTTTTGAAAGTCAACCACAGCTTTTTCTTTAATTTTGTTGGTTTTTTCGTTAAAAAATTCATCTTGAGAAATAAAAAGCGGGAACTCAATTATCGACCCGTCTGGTCTAGTAGTTTCTGCGGAGCTTTGACTTGGAATATCAGGGTAAAATAATGCATTTTTAATTATTAATGCCGATGCGACCGAGCAATAAAGCGGATTTTTTTGAGCTTGGTAAAAATTTGCCAGCTGAAAGAAATCATTTTTATATTGACTTGAATTAAACTTGGCAATACCTTCTTGGCTGTTCCATATTTGAAGGGCAAAAGCATTAGTAAAATTTAAAACACAAAAAATAACAATGCCAAAAAATTTAACTTTCAATAATTTTTGTGACGATTTTGTGATAAAAATCATAATTCAATTTATTAATTATCTAACTTATGAAAAAAAATATGCTGAAAATACCATTATTTCATATATTACAGATATTTTAGATTTTATAAAATTTATTTACAAATTAAAAAACAATATTGTTAATAAAAAAAATTTAGAGGAGTTGGAACTTGTTGATTTTCGTTCTTGGCTTGGCGAAAGACTCGATAATCATATAAATAATTCCAATGCAAGGGCGTTATCGGCATTGCGCTCGATGTTTAAATATTTTGAAAAAAATAATTTAATTACCAATCGAAAAATTTTTAAAATCAAAATTCCAAAACTTAGTAAAACCCTGCCAAGAGCCATTGATTTTAATGATGTCAAAAGAATTATTTCGACTTTAGAAAATTATCATGAAGAGCCATGGGAAAATGCTCGTGAAATTGCCATTACTTTTTTGATTTATGGCTGTGGTCTTCGGATTTCAGAGGCTTTATCGATTAATAAAATTATGTTAGAAAATTCGCAATCATTAATTATTAATGGTAAGGGGCAAAAGCAAAGATTGGTGCCGATGATTCCTATTGTTAAAGAGAAAATAGAAAAATATTTAGAATTATGCCCGTTTAAAAATAATCCAGCTATACCAATTTTTGTAAATAAGAAGAATAAGAAATATTTGCGGACAGTTTACGCCAATATTATTGCCGAAATTCGTAAGAATTTGAATTTGTCTGATGATATAACTCCACATGCATTTAGACACTCCTTTGCGACTGCTTTGCTAGAAGAAAATGTTGATTTAAGAACAATTCAAGATTTGCTTGGTCATAGTAAATTAACTACCACACAAAGATATACCAAGATTGATAAAATAAAATTAATACAGAACTACAAAAAATTTAGTAATAGGTAATTATTACTCAAATTTTACATCAACCTTAGTGATTTTTTTGTTTAAAGTAGCTAAAACTTCAGCAGTAATATCAAGCTCATCTTTGAAAAACAAAGTTTGAGATGAAGGCATGATTACATCAAGATTTTTGTCCTTAGAAATTTCTGAAACGATGACTTTAACCTTATCATTTACTTTGCTCATGGCATCAATTGAGGCTTTTTTCAAGCTATTTTGTTTGCGGTCAATATAGGTTTTTAGGTCTTCAACTTTGGCTTCAAAAGTTTTAACTTCTTTATCGAAAGCTTCTTTAGAAAGGGTAATTTTTTTGTCTTCTAATTTTTTTTGCTCGGTTTCGAGTTGAGATTGTTTTTTATTAATATCGGCTTCATAGGAAGTTTTTTTGGTATCAACTTTTTTTTGAATATCGATTACAGCTAATGATTCTTGGATAATTTTATCGACATCAAGAACTCCAATTTGCGCTCCAAAAGCACTATTTCCAAAGAAACTTAAAGCAACAGCTGCACCTAAAAAGATTTTTTTCATATGTATAATATTTTTTAAATTAATAGTTTTTTCAAAAAAGTAAAAAAATTTTTTTTTAAAAGTTTGTAAATTTAATATAATAAATTATATTTATTTCATAACAAATCAATAGTGTTTTTTTAAAAAAAATAAATTTTTTTATAAAATACAATTTTTAAAACAAAATTTAATAACAATGAATAATATTAATAAACCTACTAGAGAACAAGCTGAGCAAGCCGTTAGAACACTTATCGCTTGGGCAGGAGATAATCCAAATCGCGAGGGTTTAATTGAAACTCCAAAGCGAGTGGTCAATGCTTATCAAGATTTTTTTTCAGGATATAATGAAGATCCAATTAAAATTCTTGGCAAAACTTTTGAGGAAATTGAAGGTTATGATGATATTGTTTTAATTAAAAATATCCGTTTGGAATCTCATTGCGAACATCATATGGTGCCGTTTTTGGGGGTAGCACATGTTGCTTATTTGCCTAGTAAAAAAGTTGTCGGTATTTCTAAAATTGCTAGATTGGTCGATATTTTTGCCAAAAGGTTACAAACTCAAGAAACCATGACTGCTCAAATTGCCAATGCCATCAATTTTGCTTTAAATCCACGCGGTGTTGCGGTTTTAATTGATGCAAAACATCAATGTATGACTACTCGCGGTATTCACAAGGTCAATGCTTCAACTGTTACTACTTCTTTTATAGGCGAGTTCAAAAATAATTCAACCCTTGAAAATCGCTTTTTACAAATGATTAAATTTGATTTTAAAGAATGTTAATTAAACATAATAGACCGATAATTTTGGCATCATCTTCGAAGATTCGTGCCAAAATATTGCAAGAACATAATATTCAATTTGAAGTTATCAAGCCATTTTACGACGAGGATAATGAAAAAAATTTTTTACCCAAAATGAATTGCCAAGATTTAGCAATTTTTTTGGCTCAAAAAAAGGCATTATCGGTTAGCGAAAAATATCGAGATGCCATTGTTATTGGCGTTGATCAAGTTTGCGAATTCAACAAAAAAGCCATTTCTAAATCCAAAAATGTCGAAGAGGCAATCTCGCAATTGAATCAATTTAGCGGTAAAATTCATTATCAAAATAATGGTCTTGTAGTTTGTGAAAATAACAATATTATTTTTCAAAACTTTACTAAAGTTCGTTTAAAAATGCGTAAATTAACTTTAAAACAAATTCAAGATTATGTAGTTTTTGAGCAATCTTATGGTTGTGCTGGAAGTTATAAATATGAGTCTTTAGGTAAGCATTTATTTAACGATATTAGTGGTGATTACTTTGCGGTTTTAGGTCTGTCGATACAGCCACTTATAAATTTTTTACATCAAAATAAAATTATAACAATTTAGTTTATGGATATTTTAACTTACGATATTTTTTTTAGCCTACTAACTCTTACATTTCTTGAAATTGTTCTTGGGATTGATAATTTAATTTTCATCGCAATTGTTGTGGCGAAATTGCCATATAAAAAACGCAAAATGGCGAGAATTTTCGGTTTGTCATTGGCATTTATTATTAGAATTTTAATGCTGTTAACTCTATCTTGGGTGATGAGTTTAACCGAACCATTATTTACAATTGGTGACAATGGATATTCTTTTAAAAATTTTCTGCTAATTCTTGGTGGATTATTTTTAATTATTAAAAGTGGTTGGGAAATTTCTTCAGATGTTTTTTTTGCCATACAAGAAAGCAAAGAAGAAAAAAAAGTTAATGTTTCAAAAAATATGCTTTCAGCTATTTTGCAAATCACTTTAATCGATTTTGTATTCTCTTTTGACTCAGTAATTACAGCGGTTGGCATGACCAATAACATTCCAGTAATTGTAACCGCAATTGTGATTTCGATGATAGTTATGTTATTAGCTTCGGAAAAAATTAGCTACTTTTTACAAACCTATCCTTCATTGAAAATTGTTGCCTTAGCTTTTATTTTTATGATTGGAGTTATATTGCTTGCCGATGGTTTACATTTCCAAATTTCCAAAGGTTATTTATATTTTTCATTATTTTTTACTTTAACGGTAGAGTCCCTAAATATAGTGGCTCGGAAGCGACATAAATAAAGTTTATAAACATGAATAATATTCCAAGAGTTGCCATTATTGGTTCAGGCATTTCTAGCTTAACATCAGCATATTTTTTAAACCAAAAATATGATATAAAGCTTTATGAAAAGAATGATTATTTGGGCGGACATTCAAATACCATCGACATAGATTATAATGGAAAAAATATTGCCGTCGATATTGGCTTTATTGTTTTTAATCATCAAACCTATCCAAATTTAAAAGCATTTTTTGAACTGCTCAAGATTCCAACTGCTAAAAGCCAAATGTCTTTTGCGGTTAAAATTCTTGAAAAAAATTTGGAATATGCCGGCACTAATTTGAATTCAGTTTTTGCCCAAAGAAAAAATATATTTAATCCATTTTTCTTAAAAATGCTTAGAGATATTTTGCATTTTAATAAATCAGCTTCAAATCTGTTAAATAAAAAGGTGGATTTGGATTATAATATGAGGGATTTTTTGAAAGATTTGCGGGTTGGAAATTATTTTTCTCAATATTATCTTTTGCCGATGGCTTCAGCAATATGGAGTACTCCGCTCGAAAAAATTGGCGATTATCCAGCGCAAAGTTTTGTAAGATTTTTTAAAAATCATGGATTATTAACTGTTTCAGATCAACCGCAATGGTACACAGTTACTGATGGCTCAAAGCAATATGTTAATAAAATTTGTGAAAATTTTTCCAACAAAATTAGTTTAAATGACGAGGTCAAATCAATTGAAGTTTTACCTAATCTTGATTCTAGAAATATTAAAATAATTTCAGCAAAAGGAGAAGATTTCTTTGATAAGGTTATTATCGGGGCGCATAGCGACCAAGCTCTTAAAATGCTTACTAATCCAACTGATTTACATCGAAAAATATTAGGCAATATCAAATATCAAAGCAATTTAGTAATTTTGCATAAAGATAGCAAGGTGATGCCCGTAAATAAAAAAGCTTGGGCAAGTTGGGTTTACACCAAATATCAAGATAATCCAAATTCGCCAAATATTTTTCAAGATTCACAAAGTAATTTGGCGGTTTCATATTGGATGAATAATTTGCAAAATATTGATCACCAATATCCATTATTTGTATCATTAAATCCAAAGCAAGAAATTGCCAAGGAAGATATTTTTCATCAAAAAATTTTCGAACATCCAGTTTTTGATTCTGAAGCAATCAAGGCTCAAACTTGGATTCAAGAAATCCAAGGAATGTCGGAAATTTATTTTTGTGGAGCCTATCAATCCTATGGTTTTCACGAGGATGGAATTAGTTCAGCGCTCAGAGTGTTAAATCAACTTTATATCAAAGCGCCATGGCAATAAATTCTCAATCAATAATTTTTGCCAATGTTTTCCACAAACGCTTGAGTCCAAAAATCAATGAATTTTTGTATGAAGTTTTTTATATTTGTTTCGACATAAGCAAAATTTCGGCATTGAGCGGTATTTTTTTGTCCTTAAATAAATTTAATATCTTTAGCTTCTATGAAAAAGATCATGGTAATAAAGATGGAAGCTCAATTCAAATTTGGGCAAAAAATATTTTTGCCAATTCTTCAGCTAAAAATAAAATTAAAAAAATTTTTTTATTTACCCATCCAAGAGTTTTGGGATATGCTTTTAATCCAGTTACTTTTTGGTTTGGCCTTGGCGAAGATGAAAAAATTTATGCAATAATTGCTCAAGTGAACAACACTTTTGGCGAAAATCATATTTATCTAATCGATAATCCAAACCAAGAGCCAATCAGCGAAAATCAATGGTTTGACGCTAAAAAAGAATTTCATGTATCGCCTTTTTATCAAACTGAAGGGCAATATAAATTTCGTTTCATTTTCGATCAAAATAAAATTGCAGTATGGATAGATTATTTTATTGATAATAAAACATTATTAACTAATGTAATCTCAAAAAAGCAATTAAATTTAAATAATTTTAATTTACTAAAAACTTTTTTAATAATGCCTTTGATGACTTTCAAAGTAATTTATTTAATTCATTTTCAGGCACTTAAATTATTTTTAAAAAAGATTAAATATATTCCAAAACCACCACAAAAAAATATTAGAATAACAAACAATTTAAAGTAAAATGAGACATGATTTTTTATGGGATGCTCTAGATAAAATAAAATATGGCTCCCTAACCGTAATAATGCCAGACCGTTCTCAGCGCACCTTTAAGGGTTCAAAAAAAGGTTATGTTGCTCATTTATTTATTAAAGATATTAACTGTATTGATTATATTATCACCGGTGGCGATGTGGCTTTTGGCGAAACCTTCATTGAGGATATGTGGCACACTGATAATTTGCCAAATTTATTGTGTTTTTTTACCCAAAATTCTGCTGAACTTGAATATTTTTTTCATGCAAGAAAATTAAAAGCCATTTCGCTTTTTATTGGTTCGCTTTTCAAGAAAAACTCCAAATTGGGTAGTAAACGCAATATTCAAGAGCATTATGATTTAGGAAATGATTTTTACGAATTATGGCTAGATGAATCAATGACTTATTCTAGCGCATATTTTCACAATAAGAATTTTGATTTAGCCAGAGCTCAAGACAATAAATATCAATATATTCTCGATAAATTAGTTGGTGAAAATATCTTAGAAATTGGTTGCGGTTGGGGTGGTTTTGCAGAGCAGGCGCTGAATAAAAATTTTGATATAAAATGCTTAACAGTTTCTGAGCGACAATTTCAATATGCCAAAAAAAGATTAGCAAAATTTGGCAATAAATTATCACTTTGTTTCCAAGATTATCGCGAAGAAGATGGTTTTTACGATAATGTGGTCTCAATTGAAATGTTTGAAGCAGTTGGTGTTGAGTATTGGGATATTTATTTCAATAAGATTCATAAGGTTTTGAAGATGTGTATCAACTACATGGAGGCATCATCAAGTACGGCATGGAAGCAGGGGGCGAAGACTTTGAAGGCAAATGCTACGTCTTTGACAACCGCATCGCGGTGGAGGTAAATACGGTCAATCCAACCATCATTTCATCCTGTCATGTTTGCGGAACCGCTTCGGACCGCATGGTCAACTGTGCCAATCCAACCTGCAACGAGCACCTCGCCATCTGTGAATCCTGTGGATGGGAATTGGAAGGGGCTTGTTCCACTACCTGCAAGGAAAATCCAGATAAGCGCCCTTACGACGGCACAGGATACTACCAAAAACACTCCAACGGCTACAATCCCTACAAAGGCATTTACCGCAGCCCCTCCAAACAGACTACATCGCATGGAGAGCCGGCAAATTCCTGAGACGGAACTGATTCTTAATCCGGATGGGAGTGTATACCACCTGCGCTTGCGACCCGAGCATCTGGGAACTACAATTTTTACCGTAGGG
>JALREU010000067.1 GCA_023256705.1 Rickettsiales bacterium | reverse complement strand
ATTTTATTATTAAATAATTTAAAAATATTTAGTTATAAATTCTAATTTTATAGTAAACTGTTCTGTTAAATAATATAGATTATACATCATATTTAAAACATAGCGGATTATTTTTTTATAAGAAAAATTTAATATTGTTTTAGCTGGTGGCGACACTTCAAATTCTAACCAATTATTTTATTCTGTAACCATTTTTGGGGCAGTTGATGACAAGAAAATTCTACTTAGAAAAAATGCAGTTGCTGGCGATCTTATTTATGTTTCAAACCATATTGGCGATGCCTTTCTTGGTCTTGATATTAAATTAAAAAAACCCAAGAAATTATTAGATTTTCATCAAAATTTACTCGATAAGCATTTTTATCCAATACCGCGCATAGATTTATCAAAAATTCTTGCCCAAAAACAAATTTCAAAATGCGCAACAGACATTTCAGACGGCTTAATTGCCGACCTTGAACATATTTGTGAGGCTTCAAATTTAGTTGCCGAAATTGATTTATCAAAAATTCCAATTTCCGCTGATTCCAAAAAATATTTACAAGAAAATCAACATCTTAAAATTTTAGACTTAATAGGTGGTGGCGATGATTATGAAATAATTTTTTCAAGCCACCCCGATAATGCAGAAAAAATCAACCAACTTTCGCAAGAATTAAATTTAAAACTAACCTGTATTGGTAAATTTTTACAAAATAATTCAAAAAAAACTATTAATAGTAAAATTTGCAAGGTAAAATTATATCAGGATTTTATGACAAAAAAATTAATTAAATTTTCTCACAAAGGTTATGAGCACAAATAGTTTTTTATTCGATTTTTCCAAAAATAAAAATTCCGATAAAGATGACTCAACACAATATGCGTCAGTTTTTAAAAGGTCATTATCTTCAACTATTGATATTTTGATTGTTATGATGATTCGGGGATTAGCTTTGCAGTTAATTGGCAATATATTTTTTTTAAATACCGTGCAAGATTTTTACCTTGATTTTGAAGAAAAATTTGGCACCAAAACCCCAAAGGCAACGCCTGAGCACATGGAATTTATTTATTCCCATCCAGTTTTCTTGCAAGGCATTAGTATTTTAGTTTTTATAATTTTAGTTGGTGCGCTTTACTACGCCTATTTTTATAGCTCCAAATGGCAGGCCTCAATTGGTAAAAGAATATTTAGCATCAAAATAGTCGACAAAAATGACCAAAAGAAAATTAAATTCAGTGATGGTTTTTATTATTACTTCCTCACAATTATTCCGTATTTTTTTATTTTGATTTTATTTATTTACATTAGCAAAAATAAAATTAGCATTTATCAACTCTTTTCAGAATTTTGGGGATTTACATTTTTTGGCATATTAATTTTATTTGCCGTAAATATGTCTTCTTTTAATAAAAAAAGGATAAATTTTTTTGATTATCTCATGGATTTTGAATTTCATTATGGAAAAACAAAATCAAAATATCCTTGGTAATATAATTTTATGTAATTTATCACAAAAAACTATAAATAATTCAATCAGCTGTAATTCAGTTGGTTTGCATACTGGCTGTAATGTTAATTTAACAATCAAGCCCGCTCCAATTAACACTGGTATTATTTTTAAAAGGACCGATGTAAGCCCAGACAAAAACTCGATTTTAGCACATTTTAAAAATGTAACCACTACCAATTTAGGAACAACAATTACCAATGAATTTGGGGTTGGAGTTTCAACCATCGAACATTTTATGGCGGCATTATGGGGTTGTGGAATCGATAATTTGATAGTTGAAATTGATAATATTGAAATTCCAATTATGGATGGATCATCTCAGCCATTTGTATTTTTGTTGGAATGCGCTGGAATTAATCATCAAGAAGCCAATCGCGAAATAATTGAAATCACCGAAAAAATTCGCCTCGAAGATGGCGATAAATTCATTGAGGTTCTGCCTTCGAGACAATTCACTATAGATTTAAATATTGATTTTAATCATCCTTTAATTGACAAAAAATCTTTACATTTTAACTCCGCCTCTCACTCCTTTAAAAATGATTTATGCATGGCTCGAACCTTTTGCTTCAAACATGAAATTGAAAAAATGCATCAAATGAAATTAGCTCTTGGAGGCTCACTTGACAACGCTATCGTCGTGGATACTGACAAAATTTTAAATTCTGGACCGCTTAGATATCATGATGAATTTGTTCGTCACAAAGCCTTGGATTTTATCGGCGATTTATTTTTAGCTGGTAAATTTATTGTTGGGCATTTCACTGCCAACAAAATGGGTCACAGCTTAAATAATAAATTTTTGCATCATCTTTTTAACAACCCGCAATTATGGCGATTGGTGTAAATCATCGCTCTTTGAAGGATTTTATATAATTTGGATAAATTTGTGGAATATCGCTTTCGATTATATCACAATTGATTAACTCCTCAGGCTTGGCTTTCTCAATATGAAATGACTCAATATTAGGAATACGAATTACTATAAAATTTTCATTACTATCTTCGCGAATTTTTCGATAATAATCTTTTTGAATCGCCATTCTTACTTCATTTTTATAAGCATATCTTATCATATATCGCTTATTATTTGGACATATAATTTCGCTGGCAATGCCAAATCTTTCGATATCGCTGTTATTTTCTAGAAAACTACAATTAAAAAATAGCAGTAAAATTGAAAAATTTCTAATTGCTTTTAATAGTGCCAACATTTTCAAATATAGATTTGAAAAATCCTTTTTCATGACCTTTAACCTCGGTTCTGTTAATATTAAAATAAAAGCTATAATCCTTATCTTTAATATCTAAAATTTTCACAAAATCTACCCGATCATCTTCATCAAAACTAACAATTAAAACATCTTGAGTAAGAATTTCTGGCTTAAAAAAAAGAAATTTTTTGACCTGATTTGAATAGTAAAACCAATATTCTTTGTCAGAAACATCGGAATAAAAACTAGGCGAACCATAAATTTGCAAAATCGTGTTTTTTGAAGTGACATTTTTTTGGATTTTCGAAAAATCTAAATCATCAAAAATATAGCCTTGATTATCTATTTTTGCGGAACAAGAGCCTAAAATTAATAATAGTTTGATTGCCAAAATTAGATATATTTGGTGAAAAAAAGATTTCATTTATTTAAATTTTTAATAAAATTTGAAGAAAATTATAAGCTAAATATTATTTTAATTAAAATTCAGAGTTGCATTTATTGAAATTTGATAATATTATAAAAACATATTAAAAACAAAATTTATTTAAATCAAAAATTTATTTTAATTTATCACAAATTTTAAAAATATTTTTATTTATTTTATGAAAATAAATTTTAAAATATGCTGATACAATATTAATTTTAAATAGTTATTTTATGGCAGTTCCAAAAAAGAAAAAATCTAGCTCAAGAAGCTCAATGAGAAGAGGTAGCAATGGCACCTTTGAAGCTGATTTTTCCAATGTTATCACCGATAAAACTTCGGGGGAATTTAGATTATCTCACCACATAGGACCAGATGGAACCTATAATGGAAAGCAAGTAATTAAAAAGAAAGTCAAAAAACCAACTGAAGAGTAATCGTTGTGGCTAAATATATTATAGCACTTGATTGCATGGGTGGCGATAAAGCTCCTCAAATTGTTATTGAGGGAGCGGATATTATTGCTTCAAAAAATTTCAATGTTCATTTTCGTCTTTATGGAAATGCTAAAAAAGTTTTGCCAATTATAAATCATTGTCGCTACTTAAAAGGTCGCTACGATTTGATTGACACTGATCAAGTTGTTTCAGCTGATGAAAAGCCTTCAAATGCCCTTAGAAAACTTACAAAATCAAGCATGAGACTAGCCATTGACTCAGTCAAAGATGGCGAATCTCATGCCGTTGTGTCGGCAGGAAATACTGGCGCTTTAATGGCAATCTCCAAAGTAATTCTTCGCCCACTTCCATCAATTGATAGACCTGCAATTGTCACCTCAATTCCAAATAAAAAATCAAAAGCAACGGTATTTTTAGACATGGGCGCCAATATTGAATGCGACTCAAAAGTGTTATTTCAATTTGCAGTAATGGGAAATGCTTTTGCTAAATTTGCCCTAAAGATTGAAAATCCTAAAATTGGAGTTTTAAATGTTGGATCCGAAGAATTAAAAGGTCATGAGCATGTAAAAAATGTAGCTGTAATTTTAAAAAACAGTCAACTTAAAGATAGTTTTTATGGTTATGTTGAAGGCGATGATATTGCCAAAGGCACAGTCGATGTAGTGGTCACTGATGGCTTCACTGGAAATGTAACATTAAAAGCCATTGAAGGTACCGTAAAATTTATTTCTTCCGTTATCAAAGATGGATTTACCAGCTCAATCTGGTCAAAAATTGGCTATGTTCTAGCTTCAAACTCTTTGAGCAATGCCACCAAAAAAATCGACCCAAGAATGCATAATGGAGCAATGTTGGTTGGTTTAAATGGTGTGGTAGTTAAAAGCCATGGTAGCACTGATGCAATTGGCTTTGCCAACGCCATTAAAGTAACAATTTCCTTGCTTGAAAATAAAATTAATGAAAAAATTATCGAAGAAATTATCGCTAATGAGTCAGCAATAAATAACGCTATTAATCTAAAATCAGAAACAGATTTAACAGAGCAAAATTAACTATGAAATATAATTCTATAATCACTGCAACTGGTCATTATCTTCCCGAAAAAATAGTTGATAATCTTACCCTCAGTAAGACCGTTGATACCAGCGATGATTGGATTACCGAAAGAACCGGAATCAAACAAAGACATATAGCAAGCGATACAGAATTAACATCGGATTTAGCGTTTAAGGCATGTCAGAATTTATTCAAAAATTCTTCAATTACCCCTCAAGATATAGAATTAATTATTGTAGCCACCACAACCCCAGATTTAACCTTCCCTTCTACCGCCTGCATTTTGCAAGGAAAATTACAAGCAAATAAGGCTTTTGCCTTCGATATTCAAGCAGTTTGCTCAGGCTTCATCTATGCCCTATCAATAGCTAACAGCTATATTAACACTGGCATGGTAAAAAACGCTTTGGTGGTTGGAAGCGAAACCTTAAGTAGAATAGTAAATTGGAATGATCGTAACACTTGCGTATTATTTGGCGATGGCGCTGGAGCGGTATTATTGCAGGCTACAGAAAATTTAAATCAAGGTATAATTTCTCAATCAATCTCATCAAATGGAGATTTGGTACCAATTTTAAAAACAAATTCGGGAGCATCTTTCAATCAACGCTCTGGCTTTATAGAAATGCAAGGAAAAGAAGTTTTTAAGCATGCGGTAGAAAAAATGTCAAATTCAGTTTTTTTAGCATTAGCTAAAGTAAATCTCAAAGAAGATGATATAAATTTATTAGTTCCTCATCAAGCTAATCTCAGAATTCTTGATGCCGTGGCCACAAAATTAAAACTTACGCCAGATAAAGTCATAACTACTGTTCAAAATCATGCCAATACTTCTGCCGCCTCAATTCCTTTGGCACTTGATTATGCTTATAAAAATAATAAAATTAAACCAAATGATATCGTAGTATTGGAGGCTTTGGGTGGTGGACTAACTTGGGGCTCAATAATTTTAAGATGGCAATCTTAATATCAAACACCATCAGATTTTTAAATATACCAACAATTCAATAATTATTTTTTGAGTTAACGCAAATATAGTGAATTTTATTGGCGATAATTTCACTGGAATGATGGTCGATAATTTTTTCATAAGCTCTCTTTGCCATTTGCTTGGCATCAATTTCGTCATTTATATAAATTTCAATAGAATTGGCTATCAAATTTGGAATTTCATTTGCAGGGTTTAATTTAATTTTTATACCATTAATATTATTTTCAATTAATTCATCATAATGATTAGAATAGGAAGCAATAATTGGAGTTGAATAAAGCATTGGATCTAAGATATAATCATCGCAAGCACTTGATTCTATTGGCATTACAGCAATATCAATATTTTGAAAAAAATCCTTAATATCATTTTTAAAATCAATAATTTTAAATTTTTCTTGCAGACCTAACTCCTTGGCAAGCAAAATCAAACTATCCTTAAAATCACCCTCACCTAAAATATAATATTCACATTTTATATTCCTTTTTTGCAAAATATCAATCGAGCGAATTATTTTATCAAAATTTTTACCATCGGTAATCGAGCCAATAGAGCCAAGTTTGATAACTTCGCCAAAATTTGATTTTGTTAAAATTTGAAAATCATTCGCCACCTCAATCGATTTATTGATAACAAAAATTCTTGCTCGAACTACTCCAAGCGAAATAAATTCTTTAACTAAAGCCGAATTTCTTACAATTATATAATCACTTTTGGTAAAATTTTTAGGCTGTTCATCGTTGCAAATAGAAATAATCGGAAATTTTACAATACAAAAAAAACGGGCAATTACAGTCAAAATCAAGGCTTTTCTTGAGTGGCAAATCGCAACATCTGGCTCAAAATTTATTAATTTTATCCATAATTTTATTAATGAAAATTTTTTGAGAAAAAAATGTGCTGATAGTTCGTAAATACTTGTAGAAACCTTCTGTGAGGCAAGCTTTATTTCGTCGCTTGACCTAAAAATTGACAAAACATTTTCGCCTCTTTTGGTAAGATACAAGGCGTAATCCAGAAAACTATTTTCTACCACCCTCAACTTTTCTTTTTTTTCAAGAGAATCTATTAAAATATTTGCGATTTTCATTAATTAATTTTTTTAACCTGATTTGGGGTGTTACGGCGATAGCGGTCAATTTCATTTTTAGTAGATTCAAAGCGCACCAATTCTTTGCCCACTAATTTTATTCCCGAAGTAGCCTTTACTTTGGCTGGGTTGACCTGAATGCCACGATAAATTAATTCGAAATGCAAATGCGGACCAGTTGATCTTCCAGTATTTCCAACATAGGCCACAACATCGCCTTGCTTAACTTTGGAGCCAGTTTTAAATTTTTTACTGAATCTACTTGCATGACCATAAGCAGTTGAATAATCACCATTATGCTTAATTTGAACATAATTTCCATATCCACCTTTTTTGGCCATGTAAACTATCGTGCCACTGCCGGCTGCCAAAATCGGAGTACCAATTGGCGCCGCAAAATCTACGCCCTTGTGCATTTTAGAATATCCCAAAATTGGGTGTCTTCTCATTCCAAAACCTGAAGAAACTCTTGCCCCATTTATTGGCGTTCTAAGTAAGGATTTTCTAACAGAATTTCCTTTAGCATCAAAATATTCGACCTTATCATTAATTTTGTGCATATAAATTTCGATTTTTCGATTTTGAAGAGTTAATGACGAAAATAATACATTTCCATCGCGGACTTTTTTTCCATCTTCGTCATAAAAACTCTCAACCAACATTTCAAATTTATCGCCACTATGAATATCGCGTTGAAAATCCACATCATAGCCGTAAATATTAATCATATTCATCATAGCATTCGGTGAAATTCCAGCTTCGACACCATCAACAAACAGACCATTTTTTATAACTCCAAAATATCGAGAATTATATTTTAAAAGCTTAATTTTTAACTCCCTTGCATCATATCCTCCATCATTTTTTCTAGTGACTACAATATTTTCATCGATGGCTGAGGGAATAGTTATGTTAGAAATAATAACCTTCTTTTGCTCAGCTTGATTTTGTTCCTCTTTATTTTCTGAACGGTAAGTAATGTTTATAACGCTTCCAACATTTAAATTTTGGATATTGTGAACTTTTTTGATTGCCGTTAAAATTGCAAAAATATCTTGTTCGCCAGAGCCAATATTAGCGAGGATTTTCAATAAGGTGTCACCATTTTTTATTTCGTAATCCAAAATTTGTTCTTCATCATAATCAAAATTATATTGGGAGCCAGCTAAAGAAATTTTTATAGATTTTGATAAATCTTTGTTTCCTGAAAAGAAATTAGAAGAATTTAGAAATAAAATTGAATATTGATAAATTTTG
>JALREU010000066.1 GCA_023256705.1 Rickettsiales bacterium | reverse complement strand
GAACGACAGCAACACCCCGCTTTGCGAGGCCGTCAGACCGGGCACCGTCACACCGGTCACCGACGAGCGGCTCACGGAAATCGTGGCGCTGCCGAGCACCACGTCGGCGATGCTCAGACCGACGCTGCCGCCGATCCTGAAGGTGGGCGAAGCCGAGGTGAGGTTCACCTGGGCCGCAGCCAACCCCGACTGGGTCCAGTCGAGTCCGCTTCCCGAAGTCTGCGAAGAACGGTTCATCTGGAATTTCAATTCCAAACTCTTCTTCAAATGCCATAACTAATTCTACTTGGTCAAGGCTATCAGCTCCTAGATCGTCAATAAAATTGGCTGATTCTACTACTTTTGATTCTTCAGCACCTAGGTGTTTGATGATAATTTTTTTAACTCTTTCTAGGATCTCGTTGTTGTTAGTCATATATATAACAAATTGGTTAATAAATAATAATTAATTAAAAAACTAGTTTTAAAAACTAGCCCATTAAAACTAATTATCTAAAATTAAATAGCAAATAAAAGATTTATTTGATATCTAATTTTATGAAAAAAAACTACAACCACTTAGGTGTCTTAAGGTGTTATAGCCATAATTTTATTCTGAAAATTTTTCCCTTCTAATTTATTTAAAAAAGGAAAAATGCCCAAGAATCTATTTAATAATTTTTTATCTTTTTTTTCAATATCAATTTCTTTAACAGGAATTTTAGTAACATCAATTTTGCGTTTAAATAAATAATTTTCTACTGACCTTATGCCGCCAATATCATCAATTAAGCCGTATTTAAGTGCTTGACGACCAGTAAAAACTCTGCCGTCAAAAATGGTTTTGAAATTTTCGGGTTTAATTTTATTTCCTCTACTTGCTTTGACTAAATCACTAAAAAATTCAAAAGAATCTTGGATTGATTCATTAATAACTTTTTCGACATTTGCGTTGGATTTTTCAAACATTGATGGGCTTCCTTTTAATGGTGAAGATTTATAGGTGTTAAATTTTACCCCAATTTTATCAGCTAAATTTGTTACCTCGTGTGACTCCATTAATACCCCAATTGAGCCAGTTAAAGTGCCATTATGGGCAACAATATAATCAGATGCTAGGGCAACCATATATCCACCTGAAGCAGCAACTGAGTCCATCAATACTACTAAAGGTTTTGTTTTGCGAATATTTAATAATTCTTGCAATAAAATTTCACTGCCAACAATAGTGCCTCCAGGGCTATTGACTCTAACTATAACGGCTTTGATTGAATCGTTTTCTGAAACTTCTTTTAAAATTTTACTGCGGTGTTCATCTTCGAGAATTATATCGTTGATTTTGATTTGAGCTACATAATCTGATTCAATAACATTGGAGCTAGAAAAAAATATAATTTTAATTAGCAAAGTAACAAAAAAAATTGTTAAGAGCAAAGCTATATTTTTCCATTTTTGAACCTTATTTCTAAGGTAAATTAATGCTCCAATGTTATCTGAAAAGTTCATATTACTATGAAGTTTTGTCTTTTAAAGATTCTAAAACATCACCGGCGATACTTCCAATTGTAGTTCCGCTGGTTTCTTCGGAATAAAGGTGAGATTCACGCTCATCATTTTCCATGTCTTTAATTGATAATAAAAGCTTACCACTGATTTTATTGAATAGGGTAACTTTAGCTTCAATTCTTTCGTTAAGCTCGTATTTTTCAGTTTTTTGATTTTGTTTGCTATTAGATAAATCCAATCTTTTAATAATAGCTTTTAAACCTGAGTCAAGCTCAACTTCAAGGAAGTCTTTTTTGACGCCAATTATCAAGCAAGAAACGATTGAGCCTTCGGTGATTTTGTCGAGTTCAGCTTGGAAATTTGGATTATCAAGTTGGCGGATACCAAGAGAAATTCTTTCCTTTTCAAAATTGCTTCCAAGGACGATAACTTTAATTTTTTCGCCAGATTTAAATTTCTTTTGAACCTCTTCAGTTAAGCCTTTTTCTGAAATATCAGAAACATGAACTAGGCCATCTACTCCACTATCGAAGCCAATGAATAAACCAAATTCGGTGAAGTTTTTGACGACACCTTCAACCACATCTCCAACCTTGTGTTTTTCGGAGAATGACTGCCAAGGATTTTGTTCGCATTGCTTCATGCCAAGAGAAATTCTGTGGTTTTGTGAATTAATATCAAGAACCATAACTTCAACTTCTTGACCTAAATTGATGAATTTGTTTGGAGTTGAATTGTTTTTTAACCAACTCATTTCAGATACATGCACTAAACCTTCAATTCCTTGTTCGATTTCAACAAAAGCACCATAGCTAGTTAAGTTGGTTACTTTACCTTTAAGAGTTGCGCCAACAGGATATTTTTGTGAAATAGATTCCCATGGATTTTGTTGTAATTGCTTCATGCCCAATGAAACTCTTTTATTGGCTTCATCATATTTGATAACTTGAACTTTAATTTCTTGACCAATTTTTAAAACTTCTGATGGGTGTTTGATTCTGCACCATGAAATATCGGTTAAGTGTAATAATCCGTCGAAGCTACCGAAATCAATGAAGGCGCCATAATCAGTGATGTTTTTAACGATACCATCAATGGCATCACCAACTTTAATTGTTGCCAAAACCTTGTCTTTTTCGATGTTTCTTTGGCTTTCAAGGACGGCTCTGCGTGATACTACGATATTGCCACGAACTTCATCGATTTTTAAAACTTGAAGTTTTTCGATTTTATTGAGTAAGAAACTGTCATCAGTAATTAAAACCGTGTCAAATTGGCTTCTAGGCAAGAAACAGATAATGCCATTTACATCGGCGGCATAACCACCTTTTACTTTACCGATAATTTTGCCATCAATGATGGTTTTGTCTTCTAAGCATTGTTTTAAGTAGTTCCAGTTATTTAGGCGTCTAGCACTTTCTCTGCTAATAATTAATTCGCCTCTTTTATTTTCAAGGCGTTCAAGGAAAACATCAACTACATCGCCTTCTTCAATTTCTCCATCTCTTCTGAATTCTGCAATATCAATGAAACCAACCGATTTGGCGCTAATATCGATGGCAACACCTTTTTCAGTAATGCCGACAACTACACCTTTAACAACGGTGCCTTCAACTAATTTTTGAGTGTCTTTTTCATATTCTTCGAATAATTTAGCGAAATCTTCATTGCTAAAATAATTATTTTCTTGGATGGTTTTTGGGTTTTCTTTGATATTTTCGAGAGGATTATTTTGAGTCATAAGTAAAAAATGTGAAACTAAAAATAGTTTTGAAATCAGGTTTTACACATGTTAAAACCATTATTAAATACTAATTAAAATTTGTAAATTGTTAATAAATTAAAGTTAAACTAAACGCTTAACATACCCAAATTTTATTCATTTTAATTTTATTTGCAAGTAGTTAGAATTTTAAAAAATAAGAGTTGTCATAAAAAAATAACTTAGTAAAATAGTAGGGTATTTTTACTAAATTCTTTAATTTATGATTTTAACAACAAAGGCAAGATATGCAGTAATGGCGGTTATTGAAATTGCTTCGCAACCTGATAATAAGCCAGTTACTTTAATGCATATTTCCAAAAATCAAAATATCTCTTTGTCTTATCTTGAACAAATTTTTGTGCATTTAAAAAAATATCAAATTGTTAATTCGCATCGTGGACCGGGTGGAGGATATGTGCTGGCTAAAAGCAAATCAGATATAAATATTGCCGATATTATAAAAGCCATTGAAGAACCAATTAAGATGACAAGATGTTCAATTGAATTGAAAGGTTGCATGGTTAACAAAACTAAATGTAAGACTCATCATTTGTGGCAAGGTTTGGAAAATAAAATTTATGATTATCTAAATTCAATTAGTATTGATAAAATATGAAGCCAATTTTTTTAGATCACAATTCAACTTCAGCGCTAAATTTGGAAGTTAGCAATTTAATGTCTGAAATAGTTAGTGAACCGCTAAATTCATCGGCAACTCATAGTCTTGGCAGAAAAGCTCAAGCGATAGTTAATAAGGCTAAGGAGCAAATTTTATCAGCTTTAAATGCCAAAAATTATGATATTATTTTCACCTCTTCGGCCACTGAAGCCACAAACACCATTTTTTTTGGTGGGGATTTTGAAGAAATATTTTTATCAAAAATTGAACATGCTTCGGTTTTTAATTGTCGTCCAAAAAACCGTAAAATTACCGAAATAAATTGTAGCGAAGATGGGATTGTGTTGGTCGATGATTTACAAAATTTAATGTTAAATAATTCGGCAAAGTTTTTAGTGTCAGTAATGGCTTGTAACAATGAAACTGGGGTCGTACAGCCAATTGAGGAGTTGGCAAAAATAACTCACCAAAATCTTGGTTTATTTCATAGCGATTTAGTGCAAGCATTGGGCAAAATTCCAGTAGATTTGGAGGCTTTAAATGTTGATTTTGCCTCGATTTCGGCTCATAAAATTCATGGTCCAGCGGGGGTTGGTGCTTTAATTTATCGAAAAAATTTAGATTTTATGCCATTAATATTGGGTGGCAAACAGCAAAATTCTAAAAGGGCAGGGTCGCTTAATATTGCTGGTATCGCTGGCTTTGGTTTGGCGGTAGAAATCGCTCAGAAGAATTTGATTGAATTTGCTAAAATCAAAGTTTTAAGAGACTATCTTGAAGAAAATTTGCTCAAAATTACTGATGGTGATTTGAAAATTTTTGGTAAAAATGTACCAAGGCTTCCAAATACCTGCTTTTATGCAGTGAAAAATTTAAACAACCAAACTCAACTTATTAATTTTGATTTAAATAACATTTGCGTAAGCGCTGGAGCCTCTTGCTCTTCTGGTTCGGTGAGTAGTTCAAAAACATTGCAAGCTATGAATGTAGAAAGTGAATTTTTAACTGGAAGCATTAGAGTTAGTCTTTCGATTAAAAATAATCTTGAAGAAATTGATTATTTTCTAAAAATATTTAGCGAATTTTATAACAAAAAAATAAAAAAATTATGACAATAAAATTACCAATTTACATGGATTATCAATCAACCACTCCTATTGACCCTCGGGTCATTGATAGAATGGTTGAAGTCATGAAAAATGATTATGGTAACCCGCATTCAAGAAGCCATGCTTTTGGCTGGAAAGCAGAAGAAATTGTCGAAAATGCTCGTTTGCAAGTAGCCAAATTAATTAATGCCAATGAAAAGGAGATATTTTTTACTTCTGGAGCAACAGAATCAAACAATATAGCGATTAAAGGTGTTGCTAAATTTTATGAAAATCTTGATAAAAAACATATTATAACTTTAACAACCGAGCATAAATGCGTGATTAATTCATGTCGTGATCTAGAGCAAGACGGATTCAAAATTACCTTTTTGCCAGTGCAAAAAAATGGTTTAGTTGATTTAAATTTACTAGAATCGGCAATTACCAATCAAACTGCTTTGGTTTCAATTATGGCGGTCAACAACGAAATTGGTGTAATTCAACCACTTGCCGAAATTGGGGCTTTGTGTCGAAAAAAAGGAGTGTTTTTTCATACTGATTGTGCACAAAGTTTTGGTAAAATTCCTCTAGATGTTGAAAAGATGAATATCGATTTGATGAGTATTTCTGGTCATAAAATATATGGTCCAAAAGGAATCGGAGCAATTTATATTCGTCGAAAGCCACGCGTAAGAATTAAGTCGATGATTAGCGGAGGCGGTCAGGAGCGTGGCATTAGAAGTGGAACGGTGCCAACACAATTGGTGGCTGGTCTTGGTTTGGCTTCAGAAATTGCTTTAAATGAAATGGACAGCGATTACAATAAAATCAAAAAATTTAGCCAAAAATTTTATGATGCCATGCAAAAATTAACCCATGTTTATTTAAATGGCGATTTAGAGCAACGCTATCTTGGTAATTTAAATTTTTCTTTTGCTGGGATTGAAGGCGAATCAATGATTATGGCAATTAAGGATTTGGCGGTGTCTTCGGGTTCGGCTTGCACTTCTGCTTCTCTTGAGCCATCTTATGTTTTGCATGCGCTTGGGGTTGATGATGAGCTTGCCCACACTTCTATTCGCTTTGGTTTTGGAAGGTTCACAACTCAAGAAGAGGTTGATTATGCAATAAATTTAATTTCACAAAAAGTCGAAAAACTTCGAGATATGAGCCCGCTATGGGAAATGATGCAAGAAGGAATCGACTTAAAATCTATTAACTGGAAATCTCATTAATTTAATTTACAAAATATGTCATACTCAAAAGAACTTTTAAATCATTATGAAAACCCACAAAATGTTGGGTCATTTTCTAAGGATGAAAAAAATATCGGAACTGGACTGGTCGGAGCCCCAGCTTGTGGCGATGTCATGAAATTACAAATCAAAGTTTCTGATGATGGAATTATCGAAGATGCCAAATTTAAAACTTTCGGCTGTGGCTCTGCTATTGCCTCTAGCTCACTTGCAACCGAGTGGATTAAGGGTATGAAAATTGATGAAGCCGTAAAAATTACCAATAAAGAAATTGCTGAAGAATTATCGCTTCCTCCCGTTAAAATTCATTGTTCGGTATTAGCTGAAGAGGCAATAAAATCGGCAATTGAAGACTATAAAAAACAAAAGGAAAGTAAATAAAATGAATCTAAAATTTTCAGCTACAGGAAATCCAATTGTTGATTATCTTAAAATCAGCCCTGAAGCTATTTTACAGCTTCAAAAATTATTACAAAAACGCAATGAGCCTTGCGAAGGAATTCGAGTTGGGGTGCGCACCCGTGGCTGTTCAGGCTTAAGCTACACCATCGAATATGCTTTAAAAGATAAAAATATTAGCAAATTTGATGATGTGGTGATTTGCGAAAATTCTGGCCAGCAAATTCTTATATTTATTGACCCAAAAGTTTCAATGTTTTTGATTGGAAGTGAAATGATATTTAAACAAGATGAATTAAGTTCCGGCTTTGATTTTGTTAATCCAAATGAAAAAGGGCGATGTGGTTGTGGAGAGAGTTTTAATATATGATAAATCATTTTTTCAATTTAAATCTTGAAGTAAAATATGAACTGGATCTTAATTTATTAGAGAAAAATTATTTGGAATTGCAACAAAAATATCACCCCGATAAATCATTGTCAGACCTTGATAAATCTATTGCCATTAATGAATCATATAAAATTCTAAGCAACCCAATTTCACGGGCCAAACATTTGCTTGAATTGCAAAATATTTTTTTAGATGATGACCAGAAAAGTTTAAAACCCGATATTGAAATTTTAAAAGAAATAATTTTGCTTCAAGAAAATATTGAAGATTGTCAAAATATCGAGCAATTAAATGGTTATCAGCAATCAATTGACAATCAATGTGCAGATTTAATTTTGCAATTTTTAAAAAATTATCAAAATAAAAATTTTGAAATTGCGGGACAAAATATTATCAAAATTAAATATTTAAAAAAAACTTCTTTAATGATAAAAACTAAATTAAATTTTATAAAATGAGTTTATTACAAATTTCTGAGCCAATTATGGATAATCAAAATGAAGTCGATGAAATTGTCATTGGCATTGACCTTGGAACCACCAATTCATTGGTTGGAGCTGTAATAAATGAGCAGTTGATTTTTTGTGATGATAAAAATGGTAAAAATTTAATTAATTCCAAAGTGGTTTTTGATCGTAATGGAGATTTTGTCGGTGTTGGCAATGATTTTACGGGTAAATATGAAATTTTTTCTATTAAAAGAATCATGGGAAAAAATTTTGCAGAACTCAAAAATTTAAAAAACCTTCACCCATCTTATCGAGATTTAATTTTAGATAATACCGAAAATAATCAAGCCATCGCTCTTCAAATTGGCAATAAAAAAATTACCGCAATTGAAATTTCTGCTTTGATTTTAAAATATTTAAAAGAAATTGCCGAAAAAAAATTTGGAAAGAAAATTTCAAAAGCGGTCATAACCGTCCCCGCTTATTTTGATTAAAATGCTAAAAATGCTACCAAACAATCTGCTAAAATTGCTGGTCTTGAGGTTTT
>JALREU010000065.1 GCA_023256705.1 Rickettsiales bacterium | reverse complement strand
TTTTGTTTTATCTGGCTTTCTAAGCATTTCAAGATTGAACAAGCATATATTACCTTCACATCGGTTTCATTAATTATTTACTATGCTTTTTTAGCCTATCGCAATCGATTATTCCATATTCGCGAAGATCAAATTGGCGATAATAGCTATTATCTCGGGTTTTTATATACCCTATCGAGCCTTTCTTATGCCTTATATACTTTCTCCAAAGAATCAGAATTCGAAATTATGAATATCATCGGAAGCTTTGGTGTAGCTTTATGGTCAACGATTTTTGGCATCGCTATTCGAGTATTTTTTGCCCAGCTTTATCGTGATAGCGATGATATTGAAAAAAGTGCGCAAACTAAAGTTGCCGAAACATCAAATAAGTTGGTTAATGAGCTTTACAAATCTTCAATTTCTTTCAACAGCTACACTCGCTCGCTTAAAAATTCAGTTCAAGAATCGTTCCAAGATGTGCGTGAAAATTTGGCAAAAAATTTGATCAATAATTCTGAACAATTTTCACAAAGCTCTAAATTAATTTTAGAACAAAATGAAGTAATTATCGCCAAACTTGAAGAAAGCATCAATAAAATTCAGGCTTCAACTCAAGAAATTTCGCAAAGTCTTTCGAATTTGGCAAAAATTATTGACCAAAAAAATCAATCCAACACTAATCAAAATAATTAATTATGTCTAATGCCGACAATAAAAGCTATCACAAAGGCCTAATTATGGGGCTGACGATGTCGGAAATAACCATTATGATTATTTTTGTTTTATTGTTAGCATTTTCATTTTTCATCAAAAAAGAACAAAGAAAAGTCGAAAAATACAAGAAAAACGAAGAGAGTATCGAAAGGTTGGTAAATTTTATTGAAAAAAAGGAGCAACCGCTTACCGAAGAGTTAGTTCAAGGATTGGAAAAACTTCCAGAAATAAAAAAATTAGTGGAAAAACGCAATAAACTGCCTGAGAAAGAACAGGTAAATTTAGATCAATTATTACAAAAAATGCGCGAAGATTTGGAAAAAGAAATTCAAGAAAGTGAGGTTAAGGAACTTGAAAATCCGCTTGCTATGCCAGTTGCCCCAGTTCTTACCAAAGAAATGAAGTTAGAAAATGAACTTAAAGAATTACTCAATGAAAAAATTTCATTATCCAAAAAAATTAATAATTTGGAGGGACAAAATTTGCACCTTATTCGCAAAGTAAAGGGTATTGGGTTTCCGCCTTGTTGGGCTAAAGCAAATGGCTCCCCTGAATATATTTTTAATATTTATTTGCGTGATGATGGAATTTTAATTTTAAATAATAATTTACCAAATCGCGCCGAAGACCAAATTAATTTGAATTTAAATATTGCCTTTGGCAATCCGCTCCAACCAAAAGAAATGAGGGAGCAAACTAAATCCTTGCTTGATTATGGCAAAAAAAATCAATGTCGTTTTTTTGTGCAAGTAATTGATCACACTTCTTCAAATCAAAAAGATTGGTATAAGGAATTGCGTCAAGCGGTGGAGTCGAATTTTTATATTTTAAAATTAAATTAAAAATATTTAGGATTTTTAAAAAATTTTTCTTTAAAATATTTATCTATTAATTAAATATAAATTTATGAAATTACGAATCTTATTTTCCGCCATAGTTGGCAACGCTCTTGAATGGTATGACTACCTACTTTACGCCTATTTTGCCGATATTTTTGCTAAATTATTTTTTCCAACTTCGGACGAATATCTTTCAATCATGATTAGCTTCGCAGCCTTTGCTATAGGCTTCGTTGCCAGACCTCTTGGCGGAATAGTCTTTGGCTATATTGGCGACCGCTTTGGCAGAAAAGTATCCCTGACCATCTCCATCATATTAATCGCCGTTCCAACCACCATTATGGGGTTATTACCAACCTATTATCAAATTGGAATTTTTGCCCCAATTCTGTTAATTCTAATGCGAATCTTGCAAGGCATTTCGCTTGGCGGAGAATTTTCGGCTTCATCAACTTTTTTAGTTGAATCAGCTCCAAAAAATCAACAAGGATTTTACGGCTCATTCTCCACTGCCAGTATTGGTCTTGGAATGATATTGGCATCGGCAGTGGCTTTGTTAATTCACCATTATTTTACGGCAAGTGAAATTCAAGAATTTGCTTGGAGAATTCCATTTGTTTCCAGCATATTTATTGGCGTACTTGGCATATATTTAAGAAGTCATCTTGAAGAGAGCGAAGCCTTTAAAAAAGCTCAAACCCAGCATAAACTAATTCAAAAACCATTGCGAACTATTTTTAAAAACTATCCAGCAAATTTCTTCATTTCTTGCGGAATTTTTATGTGTATATTCAAAATCGATTATGCAGATCCTTGGCTATTCATTTGGTGATGTCGAAAAATATCACATAATAATTTTATGCTCCTTTATGATAATCACTCCGTTTTTTGGATATCTTTGCGATAAATATAATCCTAAATTATTTTTAATGATTTCCGCCTTATTAATCGCCCTTTTCACTCCATTATTTTTAATGGCATTAATCAACGGTTCGCAAATTCAATTATGGCTAGCCTTTATTAGCGCAGGAGCTTTACTTGCAACCTTTCAAGGAGCAATGCCGAAAATGATTGTAAATAATTTTCCAATCCAAGTTCGTTCTTCGGGAGTCGGCATGAGCTATAGCTTTACCGCGGCAATTTTTGGTGGAACTGCGCCAATGATATTAACTTTTTTAATTAAAAATTATGGCTTATTTTCGATGTTTTACTACATCTTATTTGGCTCTTTTGCCAGCATAATTGCTTTAATATTTTGGGGCAGATTAAAACAATAATTTTTTACAAGCACCTTGCACCACCACTGCTTTTAATTTGCTCTTTTGACCTATATTCTGCCTCAAGCTCTTTAAAATTTTGTTCAACAAAGTCTTTAAATTTTATAAATTTACTTTTAGTTTTGGCTCCAGTAGGCGGACTTTGTCTAAGAAAATCCTCTTCTTTTAAAAAATTTAAAAAATAATCTCTAATTTTTTTATCATCAAATAATTCTTCATCACCTTTTTAAAATTTTTGCTGCAATTGTTCAAAATCTTGCAAATTTTTTAAGCCAAAAATTTTCGAAAATTCTTGAGCCATAATTGCTGAATTGTCATTTTTGTTATGAAGAACATAATCTAGTTCTGACTTGGTAGAATCAATGAATTCCTGCTTTAATTGAGCAAATCTATCTTTAATTAAATTTTCGCTTGAGCTATGAAATTTTTCTGGCTCATCATATTCTTGATAATATTTTATTAAATCTTCTAAATATTTCTCGTCTATATCTAATTTTCCAAACATTGTAGCATAATGTAAAGCAGTAGATCCTTGAGAATCTTTATTATTTATCGATTCTGGATACTCTTCAAGATATTTTTTTACTTCATCAACCCCTTTAAGAATTAATGCTTGAAGAGAATTTTCTTCTGCACTAAACCACTCTGGAATCATAAATAAAAAAATTAAATTTAATCAAAATTTAAAAAATTTGTTTAAATAATTTTCTAATATGGTTATTTAAACATTATTTTATATGTATTTATGATTATTAATACTTAATTTTAATATAAATTCAATTTTATTATGATTGTAAACAAATAATTTAAATAGTATGTTTCAAAACATATAAGATTATTAAATTTATAGGGGAACTTTACCAAAATTTTTCTTAAAATTTAAAACAGCACAGGATTTTAAATAAGCATA
Source organism: Rickettsiales bacterium (assembly GCA_023256705.1). Taxonomy (GTDB): domain Bacteria; phylum Pseudomonadota; class Alphaproteobacteria; order Rickettsiales; family UBA1997; genus CAILUF01. The sequence continues at coordinate 4,354 of JALREU010000065.1, read as the reverse complement.
GAGAGAAGTTGGGATAGAGAAATTTTCAAAACTCTAAGATAAAACTTAAAACTAAAATAATATAAAATATCGAAGATTATTTTATAAAAACATTGTTCCAGCGCCACTTTCGGTAAAGATTTCCATCAGCAAAATATTATCGATGGCACCATTTAAAATATGAGCATTGCCAACGCCATTTTCAATAGCATTAATGCAAGTTTCAACCTTCGGAATCATACCTCCAGTGATAATGCCATCAATAATCATTTGACGAGCTGTGGCAATATTTAAATGACTCACCAATTCACCATTTGGAAGTAAAACGCCATTTACATCCGATAGCATTATCAACTTTGTTGCTCCAATCGCTGAGGCAACCGCTCCAGCAACAGTATCAGCATTAATGTTGTAAGTTTCGCCATTATCGCCAATGCCAATGGGGGCGATTACTGGAATAATATCGGTGTCTTCAAAAATATTTAAAAATTCTGGGTCAACATGATAAGGCTCGCCAACAAAACCTAAATTCAAAATTTTTTCGATATTTGAATTTGGATCCTTTTTTACTTTAGTGGCTTTTTTGGCTCGAATAAAATTGGAGTCTTTACCGCATATACCAATCGCCTTTCCAGATGCTTGATTAATCTCTTTAACAATTTGTTTATTAATTGAGCCTGCCAAAACCATTTCTACAACATCGATTGTATCAGCATCGGTGACTCTTAAACCATCAACAAAAGTCGATTTAATATTTAGTTTTTCCAACATTTTTCCAATTTGTGGACCACCACCATGAACTACAACTGGATTGATTCCAACCTGCTTCAACAACACCACATTTTTAGCAAAATTTTTTAAATTATCAGAACCGCCCATCGCTGAACCGCCAAATTTAATAACAAAAGTTTCGCCAGCAAATTTACGCATATAAGGCAAGGCTTCGCATAGAATTTCTGCCTTTTTTTCCCAATCTTGCTTGGTATTTTCTTTTTGCACAGAAATATTTTCCATTGGCGTTATTTCTTTATTTGGATCGTTAAAATTGATAATGTTTGTCATAATTTTATTTGTTATTAAATTTTATTATTTAAGTAAAAAACATTTTAAATTTTAATCAAGGTTTTTTTAAAAATTTTTCAATATTTTCGATTTCATAATTACAAAAATCATTTAAACAATCGATAAATTCTTTCATTGAAACTGGCATATTCAAATGATTATTGGCTATGATTTTAGCAATTTTAAGATTTTGCAACTCAATTGCCTTGATGGCAGTTAGAGTATGCGAAATCGCTCCTAAATAATTTGCAGTCACCAAAATAATTGGTAATTGCAAAATCTCTGCCACATCTAAAAAATTATTTTTTTTATTAATCGGACTCATCACCCCGCCAACACCCTCAATCAAAAGCGACAAATTATTTTGCTTGCAAAATTCAATTTTATTTTTACAAAAAACTATAATTTCATTAAAATCAATATTACTTATAAAATTTGGCGACACAGCCTTTTCAAATCTCCACGGCGAAATATTATCAAGATTTTTTTTATTTATTTCAATATTGAGTGATTTTAAAATTTTACCACTATCTGAATTTTCTGAATCATCAAATCCAGAAATTAGCGGTTTAATAGCAAAAAATTTTGGGAAATTTCGACAAATATTTTCTACTAAAAAAGTTTTTCCAATATCGGTACCAATTCCTAAAACTATATAATTTTGAGCTGAAAGCATTATTGTAAATTCGAGAATGTGCTATAAATTGGACCAAACACCGCCACCGCAATCCATGCAATCATACCACCCATAACTACCGTGATAGTTGGTTGAATTAAACCCACAATTCTATCAATTGAGTCATTAATCTCTTTATCGTAGAAATATTTAATATTTTTCAAAGAGCTTTCCATATTACCGCTTTCCTCACCAACTTTAAACATTCTAACCACAAGATTTGGAAAGAATTTTGTTGCCGAAATAGAACCTGAAAGCGATTGTCCGTCCGAAACCTGTTGACGCACGAAACTAATCGCATTTTTAATAGCCTTATTTTTCAATGCAACACTTGATGAATCAAGGCACTCAAGCACACCGAGACCGCTTTTAAAAGTCATCGCAAAAAACTGACAGAATTTTGCCGATTCAATTTTAGTGATAATTCCGCCAAAAACTGGGATTTTTAATTTAAAATAATCAACCTTGATTTGTGTTGCAGGAAGTTTTTCTAAAATCTTTATCAAACCATAAATTAATGGAGGAAGCATTAATATACTTGCCCAATTTCCTTGCACAAAATTAGAAAAATTCACTAAGGCAACAGTGATAAAAGGCAAATCGATACTTTGAGCAGACAAGAAGCCAGTTACCTTCGGAACCACCACCGCAGTCATTACCCCAAGCACAAGAAACATCAAGCTTAAACCAAAAAGCGGACCCATAATTGCTTTCCTAGTTTTTCTTCGGATTTCGATATTCCATTTAATATCTTCGATAATATTGGTAAATGAATTTGATAGATTACCAGTTTTTTCACCCATTGCAATCAAACCTACATAGGTTGATTTAAAAATATCGGGTCTTTTGGCAAGACTTTCAGAAAATAAGTTACCATTTTTAATGGATTCATAAATTTCTTGCATCAAATTTTTAACCTTGTTGGAATCTGAAGTTTCTTTTAAATCTTGAATTGAGTCAATAATCGATACGCCGGCTCTGTCCAACTGCTCAAGATGGATAAAAATAGTAATAAGTTCACTACTTTTAAGACCACCTAAGAAATTTGCAAAATTATTTTTTTCCTCTCGAAATGATACCAACTCAAGAGAGCTTGATTTTAAAAGCGACATCAACTCTGAAGGGTTTTCAGCAGAGATTTTTCCTGAAATATACTTACCTTCTTGATTAATTGCTCTATATCTAAAATTAGCCATTTTTGCGTTTTTTTAATTTTTTAAGAATTACTTCTTTTTTTAAAGGCGATATTCTATCAACAAAAGTTATGCCATTTAAATGGTCAATCTCATGTTGAATACAAGTTGCAGAAATTCCATCATATCTTTTTACCTGCTCATGCCCATTGATGTCAAGAAATTTTACAGTTATTGATTCGGGGCGAGTCACTTCGGCTCTGGCACCTGGAAATGACAGACAACCCTCATTAAAGCTTGATTTTTCTGCTGAAGACTCAATTATTTCTGGGTTAATAAAATATTGCGGATTTGGATTTATTATTTCAAAATCATCGCACTCATTTTCATCGTCATGATGATGGTGATGATGCGATATTTCGTAATCAACATCCATAACCAAAACCCTTTTTAAGAGGCCAACTTGAACACCAGCAAGACCAACTCCACCCTCGTGATACATGGTTTGCACCATTTGCTTTAAAAACTCTTTAAGATTATCATCAATTTTATCTACCGCTTGGGAAATTTTTTTTAAAAATGGGTCGGGCGCCAAAACTAAAGGTAAGGTTTTCATAATGAATTAAGTATTTTTTTAGATATTAGACGAAGGGTTTGGGGATATATTTTATGCTCTTGAACCAGAATTTTTTTTGCAAGACTTTCCAAATTATCATTAACATCTATTTCGATTGCTATCTGCATTATTATTGGTCCATCATCCATTTTTTCAGTTACAAAATGTGTAGTGCAACCTGTAATTTTTACCCCAGCTTTTAAGGCATCAAGCACGGCATTTGCTCCTTTAAAACTTGGAAGTAAAGATGGATGGATATTGATGATTTTATTAGTCAAATTTTCTACAAACCATTTTGATAAAATTCGCATAAAACCCGCCAAACAAACCAAATCAATTTTATAATTAACAATTTCTTGAAAAACTAATTTATCGAATTCCATTCTGCCATTTTCATCTTTTGAAAAATTTTTGCTTTCGATAATTTTGGTAGGAATTTGATTTTCTTTGGCATAAATCAAGCCTTCGGCATTGGCTTTATTGGAAATTACCAAGCAAATTTCCGCCGGAAAATCAGGCTCTTTACAAGCATCAATCAGAGCCTTCATATTAGAGCCTCTTCCTGAAATTAAAATGGCGACCCTAATTTTATTTGCCATAAGTTAAAATAAATTATTTAGCGATTCAAATAAAATCAAACCATCACTGGAGCCGGTGCTTTTATCAATAGCCCTCTCAGGATGAGGCATCATTCCTAAAATATTTTTTTCCTTATTATAAATTCCTGCGATATTTAAAGAAGAGCCATTTGGATTGGCTTCATCCGAAACATTGCCATAAGCATCAACATATTTAAAAGCAATCATTGAATTATCTTCAATCATTTTTAAAGTTTCAGAATTGGCAAAATAATTACCATCCATATGAGCTATTGGCACAGAAATCACC
>JALREU010000064.1 GCA_023256705.1 Rickettsiales bacterium | reverse complement strand
GCTTAAATGATTTAAAAAACTATCAATCAAAAACTGGAAATTTAATTTGCGATAAATATCGAAAAAAATATAAAATTTGTTCAATGCCACTACCAAGTTCAGGTGGTGTAACGCTGTTGCAAACTCTGGGTATCCTTGAAAATTTTGACCTAAACCAATATAAAATAAATTCATGGCAATATGTTCATTTGGTTGCCGAAGCCCTAAAATTATCATACGCTGATCGCAATTATTATTTGGGAGATAAAAAAAATATTAATTTAAAAAAATTGCTTAACAAAAAATATCTTCAAGAAAGAGCTAATTTAATTAATTTAAGTCAGGCTAACTCTAATGTTAATAACGGCAATATCTCAGAATTAATGCCAAAAAAAATTTATCAAGAAAATTTTGAAAAACCATCCACTACTCACATCTCTATCCTTGATAAATATAGCAATGCTGTGGCCATGACCAGCTCAATTGAATTGCAATTTGGCTCCACAATTATGGTCGATGGATTTTTACTTAACAACCAAATGACCGATTTTGCCTTTACTCCAAAAATTAACAAACAACCAGTTGCCAACCGTATCGAACCAAATAAACAACCACTTAGCTCTATGTCGCCAACTTTTGTTTTTGATGAAAATAATAAATTGATTCTGGTTTTGGGATCACCAAATGGACCTAGGATAATCCAACATGTATTGAAGGTTTTAATCGCCTGCCTTGATTATAAAATGGATGTTCAAGAAGCAATTTCTCTGCCAAATTTCATCGCTTTAAACAATAAATTAGAATTGGAAAAAAATTCAGAAATAATTAATTTAAAAAAACCTTTGCAAAATTTAGGGCATTTTGTAAAAATCATAGATATTACTAGCGCAATACAAGCCATAAAAATTGAAAATAACAAAATTTATGGTGGTGCCGACCCAAGAAGACAAGGGGTTGCCATTGGTTATTAACTTCGGAAATTAACCTTTAAAATACAATAAAATATAAAATTAACATCAATATTTATGAAAAAATATATCCTATTATTTTCAATTTTTGCTTTTTTTAGCAATAATTCTTTTGCCAAAGAATTTGATTTAAAAGATAAGGTCAAAAATACCGAATTAAATGTTAAAAAAACTCAAGAAAATGATAATCGCGAACCAATTCAACAAATTGATTTCAAAAAATTATTTAGCGACGCCGAAAATTATTTTAATAAAGCCAAAGCATGGCAAAAGTTAAAATGCGAACCAAAAAGTGGCTTTGTTTGCACCAAGCATGAATGTAAAAAACGCGATATCAAGGCTTTCTTAATTCTTGATAAGAAAAATAAAATCATCAAACGCTGTGAAAACGATAATTTTTGCGAAAGATTTAAAGCCCAATTTGACCAAACTGGAGTTTATTACAATATTCAAACCTCTGGTCCAGTTGGAACTTTAATTAGAGTTTTAGGCGATAGTCGTTTCAAAGAAATTGCCTCTGTAGGTCTCGATGCTTATATCGCTAATGGTAATTGCAAAGTAATTGCCGAGAGCGAATATAGCGAAGAAGAAGATGACGATCTTGATGATTAAAAATGAATTACCAACATCAATATCATTTTGGTAATTTCGCCGATATTTTCAAACATTGTGTTCTGATTTTTTGCCTTGAAAAACTTCATGAGAAGTCCAGTAATTTCCTTGCCATAGACACTCATTCCAGCTCAGGAAAATTTAATGTTAATGATGAGCGGATTCTTAAAACCAATGAATTTAACGAGGGTTTAAAAAAAATTTTATCTCAGGTCGATTATCAACAAATTTTACCTCACAAATATTTAGAAATTTTGGCAAAAATAAATATTTGCAAAATCAATGAACTAGGCGATAAAATCAGATTTTACCCCGGCTCACCCGTGCTTATAAAAAATTTTTTACGAAATACCGACAAAGCTATTTTTGCTGAAAGTCAAAATCTAATTTTCAACGAATTGCGTCGCAATTTTGCGGGAAATAAAAAAATTTTATGCCTAAATGAAAATGGCTTTGACCTCACCAAATCGAAACTCCCAAGCTCGCAAGCTCGAGCATTAATTTTAATTGATCCAGCTTACGAAAAAAATCAAAATAAAATTTCTAGCGATTATGAATCAGCAATAAATTCCTTACAAGAAGGTTTTAAAAGATGTAGTAACGGTATTTTTTTACTCTGGCACCCAATAATAAAGGCTGAGGAAGAATTTTTACAAAATTTTTATCAAAAAATTTTAAATTTAAAATTTCAAACTATTCACCATTTAACTTTTGATATTGGGGAATTTGCAGAAAATAAAAATAAAATGCATCAATGCGGAATGTTTATTTTCAATATGCCATGGCAGGTCGATAAGAAAATAAATTTATATTTTCCAAAAATTTTAAAAGTTCTAGAAAATTCAAATAATAGCAATTATAATTTTATTCAATTAAAAGGCGAATGATAAAACTGCTAAAATTGCCAATATAAGAGATAAATATAAAATAATTATGAAATTTTTATTGTGCAGTGAAAAAATATTTGATGAATTTTTTGATTCGGTATTTTTTTGTCCAACAACCTCTTCAATTTCGGCATCAATGATTTTTGCAGAATTTGATTGATTAAAATTTTTTTTGCTTTTATAAATTTTATTTATCAATTTTTTTAGAAATAATTGATAAATAATGTAAATTATTATTGGCGTTAAGGCTGGCCAAATTTTTAGTAAAATTTTCATTAACATATATTTTAAATTATGATTTTTTATCCCGCCATTGATTTAAAAGACGGCAAATGCGTCCGACTATATCAAGGCGATATGAACCAATCTACTATATTCAATAACTATCCTGCAAGTCAAGCATTAGAATTTGAAAATTTAGGTTTTAAATTTTTACATCTGGTTGATCTTGATGGCGCCATTGCTGGCAAAACTGCCAATTTTTCTGCAATTAGCGAAATTTTACAAGCCATAAAAATTCCAGTTCAACTTGGTGGCGGAATTCGTTCAATTGCCGATATCGAAAAAATTTTAGCTCTCGGCATAAATCGTGTTATTTTAGGAACTTTAGCTCTAAATAATCCAGAAATTACTCGAGAAGCCTGTAAAAAATTTCAAGGCAAAATAATTATCGGCATTGACGCCAAAAACGGCATGGTAAGCACTCAAGGCTGGGTTGAAGATTCTAAAATTTCTACCATCGAACTTGCAAAAAAATTGCAAGATTGTGGAGCATGCGCAGTAATTTACACCGATATTTCCAGAGATGGAACTTTATCTGGCTTTGATTATGAAGGCACTAAAAATTTGGCCGAGAATATTTCGCTTCCCGTAATCGCTTCAGGTGGTGTTAGTTGTGATGATGATATTGTAAAATTAAAAAATTTAGAACAATTTGGAGTTAACGGGGCAATTATTGGCAAAGCTCTTTACGAAAAAAAAATTAACATAAATTTACTGAGGTAAAATGGCAGGAAATTGGTTTGAAAGCTTTACATCATTAAGTAATGATTTATTTAATAACTTTTTAATTTAAAAAATAAAGATACCGTAGAAGATCCAGATAATTTTGCAAAACCTGATACCTCGCCAAGTCAAGATGAACAAGATAGCTCATCGCATTCACCAAATCCAGCTCAATATGATCAACTACCTCAAGATTTGGATGCAGATAGCTTGTTGGGTGGCCCCATAATAGCGCTAGCCAACATTGGGGGATCCCAAACCGGAAGTCGTGACAAATATTATCCATATAAAAGAATTAATGATCCAATTCCTGATTCATCTTTGCGAAAAAAAATGGTAACGGAGCTATAATTGCAGGCACCACCGATAATAACACATCTGATTGTCAAAAAAAATCAACCAATACAAGTACATCTCCAGAACAAAATAGAACTCCACAACAAATTATGGAAGAAAAACCAGCTTTAAATGGCTGGTTTGGAAATAGAAATATGTCGGCACATGATAAAGCTTTAATGATGATAATTGAACACAGAAATGGTTCTCAAAATAATCCTGCTGGTAAAAAACCCAAAAAACTAGGTTCTTCTCGTGCACCCTCGAAACCTCTTAGTTCAATGGATGCTAGATCTTGTGCAGATATAGGAAGCATAGAAGTCATAAAACCAGATACAAGTTTTCCAACTGCAGAAAATGAAATTATTCCATCAGAGTTAAATAGTGAACAAAAAAACTTTTGGAAATGATCAATGGATTTTATTTAAAGAGAGGAGATGCTGATTTCATTGAAAAAAGAAATGGATACAGAGATGAAATTATGGATTATATTAATAAAAATGATACCATATTATTTGAACAGGGAAGATTTGATGATATTATCAGAGGTACTCAAAGAAAATTTCTTGATACAATTTCTGAAAAAATAAAAATTTTTTTCGGTTCGACTGAGAATATTCCGGATTTATATAAAATAAAAAAACATGAAACTACTCATAGCAAAACTCCTTCAATTAATAAAGAACTAGAGGAATGCGGTCACTTAAGTAACGATCAAAAACAATTTCTTACCAAATTACAACAAATATATCCTGGTGAAAACAAGATACATACGAAACAATAATGTATGATATTGAACATGTTTTAGGTGGAATTGGAGATGATTGTAAAAAATTAAAAAGTAAAGATAGTATGAGATTGAAAACTGAAATATTTCATGCTTTTATAAAACCAAAATTGTTAGATATAAATTCTGGTTACAAATATTATGGTCATCAACTTGGAGAAATTGGAAAAAAAATTGGAGATAGTATTTTTTACAAAAACAATAATGAACTTAAACCTAATCAAGAAATATTAAGTCGGTTTAAAAGAGTAAAAGAAGAACATGATAAAGAAATTGAAGATTCTTCAATTGGAAGTTTATTTAAAGCTTTCGATAAAAATATAACAACACAATTTGGAAATAGATTTAATAAAGTTTTTGGAAATTTTTTTACTGGTGGCGGTCAGGTTAGTGACGATTTTCATTCTGCTTCGAGTAGAGATGATAGAAAACCCGAACCTAGTAGCACTGGGAATAATAAGAGTGGTCAGGGTGGTGGTTCTGGCCATTATGGTAGTATTGCTTCCATAAAAAGAAGAGTTCGAGGTGGTCCTCGCGTTGGTATGGGTCGATAGATGATAAAAAATAATCTCAAATACTTACTTTAAAAAAAATATCATTGAAAAAAATTCACAGCGGTTGCTAATTAAAAATTATTACCAAATTTTTTATTTTTTAAAAAAAATATTTGAAATTAAGAAAAAAAAATTCATAATTAAAGATTATTTCAAGGTTTTTTACATAAAAATCATTTATGATAATATAAATTTAAAATAAAATGCGCTATCTTGCCCTTACTGAATCTGACCGAATTGCAATGCTTGCCGAAATCGGCATTAAAAATGTCGATGGACTTTACGATGCCGTGCCAAACCAATTTTTGCTAAAAAAACCAATTACCGATTTACCTTCACATCAAGGTGAAATTGAAGTTGAAAAGACTTTACAAGAATTTGCCAAAAAAAACCGCCCCGCTTCGCAAGGCTCATTTTTTTTGGGTGCTGGATGCTACAAACATCACATTCCTTCTGCGGTTGATCATTTAATTCAAAGGTCAGAATTTTTAACTTCTTACACCCCTTACCAGCCCGAAATTTCGCAAGGAACCTTAGCAGTAATATTTCAATTTCAATCTATCATCTCTTTATTAACAGGCATGCAAGTTGCCAATGCCTCAATGTATGATGGTGCAACTTCACTAGCTGAAGCTTGCTTGATGAGTTTACGCATAAAAAATGCTCGCAAAAATATTGCCATTCACGGCAATATTCATCCAGATTATCTCGATGTTTGCAAAACATTTTTAGATTTAAGTCAATCAAAAATCGTCGATAAAATTGATGAATCATGCGCTTCGGTTGTGGTTCAATATCCTGATTTTTACGGCAATATTCCTAATCTCGAAGTGGTGCGAAAAAAATGCGATGAGGTCGGAGCTTTGATGATTGTCGTGGTCAATGAAATTTTATCTTTAGGGCTTCTTGAAGCTCCAAGCCAAGCCGATATTGTAGTGGGGGAAGCCTCTTCGCTTGGCGTTGGTTTAAATTTCGGCGGTCCGTTGCTTGGCTATTTTGCCTGCAAAAAAGAGTTTGTGCGACAAATGCCTGGAAGAATTTGTGGAGCTACAATTGACGCCGATGGCAAACATGGTTATGTTTTAACATTAAATGCCCGCGAGCAACATATTCGTCGTGAAAAAGCCACTTCAAATATTTGTTCAAATCAAGGTTTATGTGCTACAGCTTTCACCATTCACACTTCACTTTTAGGTGAAATTGGCTATAAAAAACTCGCCTTAATTAACCACCAGAGAGCTTGCTTTGCCTTCGACGAACTTAGCAAAGTCAAGGGTTTAAAAGTTTTAAATGATAATTTCTTCAACGAATTTACTATTGAATTTTCTAAAAATGCTCACGAAATTAATCAAAAACTTTTCACCAAAAATATTATTGGCGGATATTGTGTTGATAACAAAATGATCCTTGCCTTTACTGAATTAACTAGCGAAGAAGAAATTAAAAATTTAGCAAAAAATTTGGGCGAGATTTTGGGGTAGATTTATGGACGAGGAAAAAAGTCATACATCAAATGAAATACAAATTCGTAAAAGAAAAAATTATTTAACAAAAGACGATTTAGAAGAGCTAAACAAACATATTACTAAAACTTTAGAATCTAAATATTGCCTTAGTTCATTTTCCAATAATGAAATTATTGATTTTTTATTTAAAGAAAAAATTGATAAATTCTTTAGCGAAAAATTTGCATATCAGGCTTTAATAAGCGAAAAAGATTTTGAAGCTTTGCACCATTATTTACAAGAATGCTATAATTGCCTCAAGGCTAATCTGGAAATAGCGGGGGCTATAATGATTCGACCTTGCATTCAGATGTTTTTATAATTTTATAACAAAGAAAATCAAGAAAAAAAAGAAGAAAAAATTGTTGATAATTTTATAAAAGAAATCGATTCCGATAATTCTTTAGCGATTCTAAAAAATCGCAAAATAGAAATCAAAAAATTTTTTACACTATGCATAAATAATGCAAATCACGCAGCTCATTTAAGATATAAATCAGCTAAAAAATATATTGATGAATATTCTGTTGAAGATTCCCTAAAATTATTATGTCTAATTATTGAATCGACAATTTTAAAAGATTTAATTGAAAAAATTAAACAACAAGAGCAACAAAAAAAATTTAATGAAATAAAATTCGATCATAAAAAGCAATCATCGCAAACTCTTAAAAATATTGATCAAATTGTAGATTAAGAGATAATTTTTTAACCAAAGTTTTTACAAATATTTTAGGTTAATTTTTTGTTACACAACCTACAATTTTTCAAAAGCTTGTAAAAGCTTCATGCTGTAGCTCCCCCCTTGAGGTCTTACACCCCTACATTTTATAAAAGCACTCGTCAAGCTTACGGGCTCATCACCCTCCCCTTGCGGGAGGGTAAAATTTTCTGCAAGAAAATTTTGGGAGGGGTTAGAAACAAAATCAAGAAATAGTTTATTTGTAAAATTTTTTACTTTTGCTTGAGAGTCTTTATTTTATAAGCTTTTCTGACCCCTCTCCGCATCGCCAACAAGTTGGCTGTGCGACTCTCCCTCAAGGGGAGAGTGATGACACCGAAAGCTTTGTGAGTTTTTATCAAGAAAACCTTACTAAAAGTCGATAAAAATTAATTGAAAGAAAATATAAACCCCCGTAAAATAAAATAAGATTTATTAATTTTTATAAATAATTCTATACTAGAAATTAGTCGTTTTTTAGGAATAATAATTTATATGCACTTTAATGACCATAATCCTGCGCATTTTCATGCAAAATATGGAAATTTTAAAGTAATAATTGCGATAGATAATTTAGCGATTATTGAAGGCAAAATGCCACCAAAAGCTCTTGCTTTAGTAATGGAATGGGCAAGTATTCATAAAAAAGAATTATTAAATAATTGGAATAAAATTATCAAAACTGGTCAATTTAACAAAATAAAACCCCTCGAATAATGATAGAAATTTCTAAAGCAAAACAAGTTGGCGATTATCA
>JALREU010000063.1 GCA_023256705.1 Rickettsiales bacterium | reverse complement strand
AATAAATTCCATGGCTATTTTGTACATCTTTTGGAATGTCGATTAAAACTGGCCCTGGCCGATTAGTGCGGGCAATATGAAAGGCCTCGTGGATTATATAGCCCAAATCATTTATATCTTTTACCAAATAATTATGTTTTGTGCAAGACCGTGTTAAGCCTGTAATATCAGCTTCTTGAAAGCCATCAGTTCCGATAACGCTGGTGGCTACTTGCCCTGAAAAGCAAACCAATGGAACTGAGTCCATTTGGGCATCGGTAAGGCCAGTAATTGCATTAGTTGCACCGGGCCCAGAAGTTACGGTGATGACCCCAACTTTGCCTGTCGAGCGAGCATATCCTTCGGCAGCATGTGAGGCGGCTTGCTCATGGCGGGTTAAAATATGAGTAATTTGATTTTGTAAAAATAGGGCGTCATAAAAAGGCAAAATAGCTCCACCTGGATAGCCGAAAATAGTATCGACACCTTCATTTATCAATGCTTGAACGATAATTTGAGCGCCAGTTAATTTGTTAGTTTCTGCGAGTTTATGCATTTTTTTGTAAATTGTAAACTTGAAATCATTGGAATTTAAGTTTAAAATTATATCTCTTTAAAATTTCTCTTCAAGCAAAAAATTGAATTTGATTTTAAGGATTTAATTTATAAGATGACCTAAAATAAAAATTAAACTTTAAAAATCATTAATTGTTAATTTAAAAATTACTCTCAAAATAATAACTTACTACAATGAAAATAAATATTGAAAAAATTTTAAAATCCCTTCCTCACCGCTATCCAATTTTATTGGTTGATAAAGTTGTGGAGCTTAATGTTGGTAAATCAATCGTAGCGGTTAAAAATGTAACCTTTAACGAGCCCCATTTTCTTGGCCATTTCCCTGATCATCCAATTATGCCGGGCGTTTTGATTATTGAGGCTATGGCTCAGGCTGGAGCGTTAATTGTTACTTTAGGAGAGGATTTTAAATCAGAAGAAAATCTTGTATATTTCATGTCGATTGAGGCGGCCAAATTTAGAAAGCCAGTTATTCCAGGTGATGTTTTGGAGCTTAAGGTTGAAGTAATTCACAATCGTGGTTCAGTATGGAAGTTGTCAGGAAATGCTTTTGTTGATGGCGTTAAAGTTTCGGAAGCAGAATTTTCGGCGATGATTGTAGAAAAAGAAAAAAAAATTGTTTAATTTATGATTCATAGCACAGCAATAATTCATGCCAATGCAAAGATTGCCGATAATGTTGAAATCGGTCCTTATGTTGTAATTGGAGATAAGGTTAAAATAAATTCGGGAACCAAAATCAAAAGCCATGTGGTTATTGAGGGTGATTGCGAAATTGGAATGAATAATATAATTTATCCATTTGCAACTATTGGCCTAGAGCCTCAAGACTTAAAGTTCCATGGCGAAGATTCGAAATTAGTTATTGGTGATAATAATAAAATTCGCGAACATGTTACCATTCATCGTGGCACCAAAGATGGCGGAATGATTACAAAAATCGGAAGCAATAATTTGCTGATGGTTGGAGTTCATATTGCTCATGATTGCTTGGTTGGAGACCATGTGATATTAGCCAATAACGCCACTCTTGCCGGTCATGTACAAATTGAAAATAATGTGGTAATCGGCGGATTATCTGCAGTTCATCAATTTGTTAGAATCGGTAAGGGAGCAATGATTGGCGGAATGTCGGGAGTTGAAAGTGATGTAATTCCTTTTGGCTTAGTTATGGGAGAAAGGGCATTTTTAGCAGGTTTAAATTTGGTTGGCTTAAAAAGGAATAATTTTTCTCGTGATGAAATTCACGCTTTAAGAAATTATTTTAAAGCAGTTTTTCTAGAAAATATTGAAGAAAATTTCAGCGCTAGAGCCAAAAAAATTGCCGAAAATTATACAGAATTTAATTTGGTTAATGAAGTTATAAAATTCATAAATTCCGAAACTTCTCGTTCATTTTGTCAACCAAAAAACCAAAAATAACATGCTTAGAGAAATCTGTTTAGATATAGAAACCACGGGCTTAGACCCGAGGGAAGGGCATAAAATTGTAGAAATTGCGTGTTTTGAATTGCTTGACAAAGTTAAGACCGGAAAGTTTTTTCATAGCTTTGTTAATCCCAGAAGGGATATGCCTGAAGAGGCTTTTCGAATTCATGGAATTTCTGGAGAATTTTTAAAAGATAAACCGATTTTTGATTTAATCGTTGATAAGTTTTTGAATTTTATCGGCGACGACATCATCGTTATTCATAATGCTCCTTTTGATACTAAATTTTTAAATTACGAACTGAATTTGGTGCAAAAGAAACCGTTAAATATGAGTAAGGTGGTTGATAGTTTAGTCTTGGCAAGAAAAAAATTTCCAGGGTCGCCAAATTCGCTGGACGCCTTATGTAAGAGGTTCGACTTGGATTTATCAAAAAGACAAAAGCACGGTGCTTTAATCGATACCGAGTTGCTTTGCGATGTATATATTGAGTTAATGGGTGGTGCGCAAGGTGGCTTTGGTTTTGACAATGATAATATTGCCAAAAAAGAACAACCAAAATCGCAGGATAATTTTTTACAAAAGAAAATTGTTAAAAAAGATAAACTCATTATTGAAGCCCGCGATTATAGCCCGTCCGTTCAAGAATTAGAAGCTCATCAAGCATTTATTAAAAAAAATTTTAAAGAAAATTATTGGAATTATTAAAAATTAAATTCTATAATTTTTTTGCTACCAAAATTTTTTATAATCACCATTGATGCGAACCCAAAAATCCTATTCTAACTTCCTCGACCTTTTTGCAAGGTTTTTTTTAGTTTTCAAAAATAATTTTTTTCGCTCCGAAATTCTTCAGCAAGAAATTACCAATTATTTCTTTTATTCGATTGTAATTTTCATCGCTGGAACCTCTTATTATCTGTATTTTCAAGCGAATTGTGATAAATTTTTTCCTGTTATTATTTTAATTTTTATTTATGTTTTAATAATTTGTTTATTGAGTTTTTGGTTGGGTGAAAATATTTTGTTAAAGGCATTAATAATTTTTATTTTAGGAATTTTTTATGGCAAAATTTATTTTCATTATTTTAGTAAAGACAAATATTATGAACATAAATTTTATATAAATTCGACTGCAAAAATTATAGATATTAAGCCATTTTATAATAGCCAGACTCGGCTGGTTGGAGCTAATATTTTACTAAAGAATCTTGAGTTGAAAAAAATGGAATTTTTGCCAAATAAAAAGGCTGTTAAGAAATTTCAAAAATCCAAAAAACCAAAAAAGAAAAAAACCAAAAATTCAAAAAAATTTGCAAAGAAAATTTTAAAAAAATCTAAAAATTCATCAAAAAAACTTAAGAAAATTGCCAAAAAAATTTATAAAAATTACCTAAATGTAAATAATTATTTGGAAATTGATAGGCAATTTATTGATTATAAAAAATTCTATAACCAACCGCCTTGGATTATTAAAAATCAAGATTCAATCCTAGAAAATCCGCCAACAAAAATGAGTCTAATTTTGAGTAAATATTCAGGTCAATATCAAATAAATGATTTAATTAATTTTAATGCTTTAATTTCACCGATTTCGAAACAAGAATTTAAAAAAAATTTTAATCCAAAATTCGATGCAATGGCTAAAAATATAGGTGCATTTGGTTATTTTATTAAATTTCCACAAATTATTCAGCGTCAAAAAATTAATAATTTTGACGAGTATATTTTGCAAAAAAGGCTAATTATTTCGCAAAAAATAAAGGAGTATTTACCGCCCAGCTCAGCTTCAATTGCTATTGCATTATTGATTGGTGATCAAAAATTTATTGCTAATGATTTATTGCAAAATATTCGTAAGTCAGGCCTTTCGCATTTGCTTTCGATTTCGGGTTTTCATTTGTCATTAGCAAGTGCGATTTTTTTTGTAAGCATCAGATTTTTATTGGCAAATATTGAATACATTGCCTTGCGATTTGATATAAAAAAAATTTCGGCAATTTTTGCCATTTGTGCCAGCTTTATTTACTTAAAAATTGCTGATGCACCAATTCCAGCGCAAAGGGCTTTAATTATGGTTTGGCTAGCAATGTTTGCCCTGATTTTTGATAGCAAATTTAATGCAATAAGAGCGCTGTTTTTTGCATTAATTATTTTGATTTTAATCAATCCTTTAGCGATTTTTCAAGTGAGTTTTTTATTATCCTTTTCGGCAGTTTTAATTATAGTCTGTTATTATCAAAATTGGCGTCTAAAAATTTTTCCAGATGCAAATTTGGGATTGGAAGAAAAATTCATCACAGGCTTTTTAAGTAAAATAAGATTATATTTTATGGAGATTTTTTTTCTTACACTGGCAATCCAGATTGCAACACTGCCAGTTATTATGAATAACTTTCAAACTGTAAGTTTGAGTGGCTTTCTTGCCAATTTGATTGCCATTCCCTTCGTTAGTTTTATAGTAATGCCTTTGAGTTTTTTGGCTCTTTTATTGATGATTTGTAACGCACAAATTTTGCCATTATTTTTATTAAAATTCGCTTTAAATTTTTTCATAAAAATTGCGGATTATTTTGCAAATTTCCAATTTAGTTATTTGCCAACCCCATATCTTGAAAATCATGCTTTGGCAGGTTGTTTACTGCTTTTGGCTTTTTTTTGTATTAGCAGAAATAATTGCTTAAAAATTTTTTTTGTTATAGGCTTTTTGGCTTTGATTTTGAGTGCTTTTTCTCCAGCAAAAAATCAAATAATTTTTGAAAAATCGCAAAAATTTTATGCGGTTTTTTTAAATAATAAATTATATTTCTCTAAAGAAAATAAAGGCACCAAGCAGGTTGCAAGATGGCTTCATTCCTTTAATCAAAATAGCTTTAACTTGATTAAAAATTGCAATAATAATTTGAGTATATGTAAAAAAAATTTTAAAAAATATGAAGAATTAAAAATTGAAAATAAATTGTTTTTGGTGGTAAAAAACCGCTTAAAAATTTCTAAAATTTGTCAAAAAAAATTTTTAAAAAAATATAGGATGGTGGTAAATTTCTCCAAAAAATATAAACTTCCAAAATGCGTTAATAAATTTTCTAATCTTAAAATTATTGAAAATCATGATTTTTTAAACAGAGAAAATATTATTATTGATTTAAAATAGCCTGAATATTGCCATAAACATCATGAAGTCGAAGGTAATCAACATTTTTTTTCGCCAAATATTTTGAAAGAATTAGAGTTTTTTCATCGCGATTTAAATTTGGATTCTTTGGAATTTTTAATTCATCTAAAAAACTTTTTTTGGAATGTCCAACCATTATTTTCATGCCCAAAATTTGGTATGATTGAATATTTTTTATAATACGCAAAGATTGTTTGGCGTTTTTAGAAAAGCCGATTCCAGGGTCGAAAATTATTTGCGATTTTTTGATATTTTCTTGTTCCAAAATTTGTAATTTCTCTTTGGTCCAAGAGCAAATTTCGTCAAAAACATTTAATTCGCGATTAATGATGATATTTGGATTGGCATGAATAGATAAATTATGCATTAAAACTGCCATAAGATTATTTTTGGCAATATATTTAATGATGTTTTTGTCGATTAATCCACTCACATCATTGGCAATATTGACTCCATTTTGATGAGCAAAAACTAAGGTTTCGTAATGATAAGTGTCGATACTAACCATTATATTTTTTTTATTAGCTTTGTTAAATTCTTCGACATTTCTGCTAATTTTTGGTAAAATATTTTTTAGCCTATCAATTTCTTCTTTAGCGCTTAAAATTTGACTATTTGGACGAGTTGATTCTGCGCCTATGTCAATAATATCGGCTCCTTCTTGCAATAATTTTTCTAAATGATTGATTGCATTTTCTTCTTGATAAAATTTTCCGCTATCGCTGAAAGAATCTGGAGTGATGTTGAGAATGCCGATAATTTTTGGAAGTTTAGTTGTGGCTTTGGCTGAAAAATTTACCATTTTTTTTCAAATTTTTTGCGTAAAATTATGGCTCCAAGATTTAATAAAATTAATAATCCAATTAATACAATAATTCCCGCCGAAGTCTTTTCTACAAAGCCTTGTTCTGGTAGGTCAGACCATAAATAAATTTGCACCGAAAGTGCCGATGCAGGGTCGAGAAAATTACTTGGGGCGTCGGCAATGAAAGCAACCATTCCAATCATCAAAAGTGGAGCGGTTTCGCCAATTGCTCTAGAGATTGCCAAAATTGTTCCTGTCATAATACCTGGAATCGACAAAGGCAATAAGTGGTGCCAAATTAATTGCATTTTAGAAGCGCCGATGGCAAGGGCGCCATCGCGAATTGAACTTGGAATAGTTCGAATGGTATTACGAGTAGCAATGATAATAACTGGAAGAACTAGCATAAATAGAGTAAGGCCACCAACTAAGGTTGAGGAACGGGGTAGGTGCATAATTTGTAAATATAAAGTCAGGCCCAAAAGTCCGTAAATAATGGAGGGAATGCCCGCCAGATTGTTAATGCTAATTTCTATGAAATCGGTGAATTTATTTTTCTTGGCAAATTCTTCAAGATAAAAAGCACAAAAAATAGCGATAGGAAAGGCGAAAACCAAAAAAACCAACATCATAAAAAGCGAACCCATTAAGCTTGAAAAAATCCCAGCAATTTCAGGTTGGCGAGAATCTGTGTGGTAAAAAAAATTAATATTAAATGTGGTTTTTAAAAGTTGATTAGTTTTTAAATGATTAATAAATTTAAGTTGCGATTCGCTTAAATTATTTTCTTCATTATATTTTAAATAGCTGTCAATTTTTGAGCTAGCAAGTAGCCAAAATTTTTCATTTTTCGGATTCTTAATGTGCTGCTCCTCAAGCTCTAAATTACTGATTTTGCTGATTAGTTGATAAATTTGATTAAGCTCTAAACTATTGGTAATATTGAGTTTTAGGGCAATATTTTTTAATTCATCCTTAATAATTTCTCGATAATTTGGATTTTGTTGTTCAAGAATTTGTGGGGGAATATTTAATTGAATTTTAGTTACAAAAAAACCGTTATAGCCTTTGTAAAAAATTGCTGAAATTAGCAATATCAAGAACAAAATCGAAAAACTGATTGACCCAACCGCCAACGCTACAAAGCGTTTTTCCTTTTTATTGCGGTGTTTGAGGTTAGAAATTTTTTGTGTCATAAATTATAATTTTTTTACCAACATTGCTTTAATAAAATCATCAATATTGCCATCAAAAACTTGCTGAATATTGCCAGTTTCGTAGTCCGATCTCAAATCTTTGACCATTTGATATGGATGTAAAACATAAGATCTTATTTGATGACCAAAGCTATTATCGCTTTTTGAATTTTCTAGATTATTTAATTCCTGTTGTTTTTTGTTAATTTCGATTTCATATAATTTTGATTTTAACATTTTCATGGCTTCAACTCGATTTCGAAGTTGTGAGCGGTCGCTTTGGCATTGAACAGAAATATTGGTTGGTAAGTGAGTAATTCTAACCGCCGAGTCAGTTTTGTTGACATGTTGACCGCCAGCGCCAGAAGCGCGAAAAGTGTCGATTCTTAAATCCTTCTCAAGGATTTCGATATTAATATCATCATCAATTTCTGGATAAGCCCAGACCGAAGCAAAGCTAGTCTGTCTTTTGCCGTTAGAATTAAAGGGCGAAATTCGCACCAAGCGATGAATACCAATTTCATTTTTAAGCCAACCAAAGGCATTATGTCCAGAAATTTTTAAAGTTGCAGAGCGGATGCCAGCCTCTTCGCCATCAAGAATATCGATGATGTCGGTTTTAAAATTATGACGATTGGCAAATCTTTCATACATTCTAAGTAGCATTAAGGCGAAATCACAAGAATCGGTTCCGCCAGCTCCAGCATTAATGTCGAGGAAGGAGTTGTTGATATCATTTTCTTCGGAAAATAAACATTCAATTTCAAAATTTTTAATTTGCTTTTGCAGTTGAGAAATTTCTAAAAAAATATCTTGAAATAAATCATTATCATTTTCGTTTTCGGCAAGAGTTAGATAGGTTTTGTTGTCATTAAATTTGGCAAGTAAATTATCGTAATTTTGTATTTTTTGTTCAATTACGGATTTTTCTTTAAGAATTTTTTGGGCGTGATTTTTGTCACTCCATAAGTTTTCATCGGCACAAAAATCATTTAGTTTGACGAGTTGAGATCTGAGTTTGTCAATGTCAAAGACACCTCGCAATTAAATCAAGCGAGTCATTTATTTGATTTAAAATTTCTTTAA
>JALREU010000062.1 GCA_023256705.1 Rickettsiales bacterium | reverse complement strand
TAGTTTTGCATTAGATTTTTCAAGAGACCCTTTAATCATCGACTGACAAACCACCGAACTCACCGCTCCATAATTTTTAATTAGATTTTCATCAACACCTAAAATATCAATTTTGCTTTGATTGCTATATACCACAAAACCTCTATCAAAAATTTTTGAAGAACCAGAAATTTCGGTAAATAAACCAGATAGTAAACCGCCCGTGCACGACTCTGCCAAAACCAGCTGAATATTTTTAGCAAGTAATTCTTCATTAATTTTGGTGATTTTTGAAAGCAAATTTAATGAATAATTATTCATAGTAACCCCCTACAACTCTTTGCACCTCAATAGTTTTTTTCGACATTCTAAGTGAGGTCATAACCTCTTCTAAATGCTCAACATTTTTGACCTCAATATTAATAACCACTTCAAATATATCGGCACTTCGATTAGTGGTTTTAATATGACCAATATTGATTTTCTTCTTAGCGATAACATTAGTAATATCGGCCAATGCACCACTTTTATTTTCAACAACAACGCGAATTTGACAAATAAAGGCTTGTCCAATTTTTTCATTATCTTTCCAACATACATCCAAAACTCGTGCTGGATTTAAAGCCAAATTTTTTAAATTACTACAAAATTGATTGTGAATAGTAACCCCAGTTCCAGTGTTAATAATGCCAACAATTTGGTCTCCAGGGATTGGCGAACAACAACCCGCAAATTTAATTGCCATTCCATCGACCAAGCCATCAATTGGTAAAAAATGATGGGTATTTTTAGGTTTTTCTAAATTTTTTTGTGAAATTTTTAAATTTTTTTGCTCAATTTCGTAATCTGGATAAATTGTTTTAAAAACATCATGCCTTGAAATTGTTCCATCGGCGATACGAAAACATAAATCATTGATATTTTTTTTACCAAATTTAGGCAGAGCTTTTTCCAAAATTTGCTCAGTAAATTCAACATTTTTTGCATTAAAATATTTTTGAATTATGGCCTTGCCTAAAGTTGAATATTCATTATATTTTTCATTTCTTATAAAATTTCTAATTGCAGTTTTAGCTTTTGAGGTAACCACAAATTGAAGCCAATTTGGCGATGGTTTAGAATTTTTGGCAGTTAAAATTTCAACTTGATCGCCATTTTCAAGGCGTTGACGCAGTGGAGCAATTGCCCCATTAACCTTTGAAGAAACGCATGAATTGCCGATTTGCGAATGCACTGCAAAAGCAAAATCCAAGACCGTCGCTCCAAGCACCAAATTGAAAATATCACCATTTGGCGAAAAACAAAAAACCTCATCATTTTGCATAGAAAGTTTGTTGTTTTTAAGAACTTCGCTTGGACTTTCAGAATTTTCAAATAAATTTATAAGCTCCCGAATCCAACGATATTGATTTTGCTCATCTCCAACCGCTTTGATTTTATTTTTGGTTTTTTTATTAATTTTTTCTTTGTAATTCCAGTGTGCAGCCACTCCAAGCTCAGAAACTTCGTGCATCATTTTATCGCGGATTTGGATTTCAATTTTTTTATTCAAAGGTCCAAGAATAGCTAGATGTAGTGATTGATAGCCATTTTCTTTTGGGGTAGAAATATAATCCTTAAAGGTTCCAGGAATCATATTAAAATTTGAATTTACCACTCCAAGCGCACGATAACATTCGCCAATATTTTCTACAATTATTCTTATTCCCATAATATCGTGCAAATTGTGAAAGCCAATATTTTGGCGTTTCATTTTTGACCAAATTGAGTAAAGTTTTTTTTCTCTTCCCTCGATTTTACATGGAAAATTTTCTTGATTAAAAATTTCTTCAAGTTGAAAAAGTATTTTGGCAATCAAATCCTTATTTTTCTCCTTAATTTCGGATAATTTTTCAATAATTTGAAGGCGGGCCTTTGGATCGATAATTTCAAATGCTAATTCCTGAATTTCATCTTTAATTTTATGAAGACCGATTCTTCCTGCAAGCGGAGCATAAATTTCCAGACTTTCATGAGCTTTTTTTAAGCGCTTTTCACGAGACGGTACAAATTGTAAAGTTCGCATATTATGAAGCCTATCCGCCAATTTAACCAGTAAAACCCTTATATCTTGCGACATTGCCATTGCAAGTTTTCGAAAATTTTCTGCCAATCTTTCATTTTCCGATTTAAAACTAGCATCAATTTTACCCAATTTGGTTACACCATCAACCAATCTGGCAATTTCATCACCAAAAATCTCCTCAATTTCATTTAACTTTACTTCGGTATCTTCAACCACATCATGCAATAAAGCTGTGATAATTGATTGATCATCTAATTTTAAATCCGTAATAATTTCGGCGACTGCCAAGGGATGAGAAAAATATGATTCTCCAGAATATCTTTTTTGCGAACCATGAGCTTCTTTGGCTATAATATAGGCTTTTTGAACTAAAGATGAATTGCTATTTGGGTGATATGATTTAATTTTTGCTATAAGCTCTGGTGCTGAAATCATAAAATGGGTTTAAGTTGGTAACCAAAATGAAATAAGAGCTAGTCTTTAATTTCAACATTTTCAGTTTCGTAACCCTCTTCTTGATGAATTAAATTTGATTCTTGTTCATCGGTAATAGCCTCGATAATATCTTCGTCAGATGGGCTATCATCAACAACATTTTCAACCGCACCCTTATTTTTGATAGCTGAAATAATATTTTTACGGATATTGTCAACATCAACTAAATCGCTGGCAATTTCACGAAGAGCAATAACTGATGGTTTTTCTTTACGGTCAAGCGAAGTATTGGCACCAGACAAGATAGCCTTGGCACGGTTACTTGCAATTAAACATAATTCAAAACGATTTTTTACAACTTTAACGCAATCTTCAACGGTAATTCTAGCCATTTTTAAAAAAAATTAATTTAAGTGAAAATATATATATTTTTAGATTTTAATCGTAAAATTTTATGATGCAATCTAAAAATTTAAGCCATAGGCAAGATTTTTTTCAAAAAATTTTGCGCAATCTCAACAGCTCTGTTGTCAATAGTGTGATCCATATTGGCAATTTTATGAGCCTCAAAAGGAATTTGATGATTATGAAATATTTTTTGCGCTTCGTTAAAATTTTCAAAAGGCAAAACCGAATCGTGAGTGCCGTGAATTAGGCAAATATTTGGTTTGGAAATAATTTCATCGCCCGCCAAAAAAGGCTCGACCACTTTTCCTGAAAAACTTATGACTCCAGCAATTTTTTTTGGCAATATCAACCCTTGATAAATTGCCATCATACTGCCTTGCGAAAAGCCTGCTAAGATTAAATTTTCATATCCTAAATTGAATCTTTTTAACTGACTTTCAATTAAATCTTTCAATATTTTATTAGCATTTTGAATTTTTGGCGCCAAAACTTCCAGCGCACTTCTTTGCAACCCCACATACAATGAAAACCATTGATAGCAATCAGGAAAACCTCCCTCCCATGGCTCAATAGCATTGGGTGCAATAAAATATGCATCCGGAATTATCGATTGAAATTCAAAAGCTAAATCTATAAGATTTTCTGCATTGGCACCATAGCCGTGCAACAAAAAAACTAAATATTTTGGATTTTTGGTTGTGCTATATTCATATAACTTTAACTCTGACATATTTTTTTTCCATGTTAACAATTGATAATTTGAGTTTTTTTAGGGGTGAGAAATTCGTATTTCAAAACCTAGCATTATCTGTAAGCACTTCAAGTGCAATCGTTATAACTGGCAAAAATGGATGTGGCAAATCTTCCCTACTCAAGATTATCGCAGGCATATATGAATGCAACAACGGAAAAATTTTTTGGGGTAAGGATAATATTAAAGACATTCGCGAAGATTTCAATGGAGATTTACAATATTTAGGACATAAAAATTTTTTAAAGCCAGAATTGAGCATTTTAGAAAATATAAAATTTTACGCCAAAATTCATGACACCGAAATGGCCATAGATTCTGCCTTAAATTATTTTGAACTTTTGGATCATAAAGATGTTCAGGTAAAAAAACTCTCCGCGGGCTGGCAACAAAGAGTTTTACTTGCCAAATTAATGTCTTGCCCTTCAACAATTTGGCTTCTTGACGAACCATCGAGCCATTTAGACGGATATTTCAAGGAAAAACTTAAGGAATTAATTAAAATTCGTACTAAAGATAAGGGCTTGGTTTTGTTGGTAACTCACGATGAATATTTTTTTGATTTAGGTCCAAAATTAAATTTAGAAGATTTTATTTCTTAAAGAATATCACAATACATTAATTATTTTATCAATCATCACATCGCCAAGCTCTTCAATGGTTTTAATAGTAATTGAATTTTTATAAAATTCTTCGGCTAAATGTCCAATGCCAATGCCAATAATTTCAATTTTACGCCCTTTTTCAATATTATTGATAACATGATGTAAATGATCCGACAATATATCGCCCTCATTATTGGCAGTGGTTGAGTCATCGACGGGTGTGCCGTCTGAGATAACCATGATAATTTTGCGTTTTTCATTTTGTTGCATTAATCTTGAGCGAGCAAAAAGCAAGGCTTCACCATCAATATTTTCTTTGAGTAAGCCTTCTTTTAGCATCAATCCCAAATTAATTTTCGATTTTTTATAAGATTGGTTAAAATCTTTGTAAATAATGTGGCGAAGGTCATTAAGCCTTCCGGGATTTTTTTGCTTACCAGAAATTTCCCATAATTTTCTTGATTTTCCGCCCTTCCAGTCCGATGTGGTAAAGCCAATTATTTCGGTTTTTATGGAAAATTTTTCCAGCGTTTCAGCAATAAGTTCGCACGCCAAAGCGCTCATAACAATTGGATTACCTCGCATCGAACCAGAATTATCAAGCAAAATTGTCAAGGCGGTATCTTGATATTCGTGGTTTTTTTGATAAAGCCAAATTTCGCTAGAAAAAGGCGATATTACCAAATTGGCCAATCTTTTTCGATTCAAAACTCCGCCCGAGCCATCAAAATCGTAATAATTATTTTTCTTGGAAAGAAGTTTTCTTTTTAGTTTTATAGCAAGTTTTTTAGAAATGCCACTTAACTTTGAAATTTTAATATCAAGTTGATTACGCAAATTTACTAAATCATCTTTTTTTAGGAATTTTTTTGGATTAATTATTTCATCAAATTGGTTGGTATAAATTTGATATAAATTTTTAAATTCTAATAAATTATTGTTGGTAATATTTTGTAACAAAACCTCTGAATTTACCTCGTTTTCTTGCATCATCGGCATTTCAATTGGCGTTAATTCGCTAGAATTTTCTGGCAATTCTAGCTGTTTTGGCTTAGTCTCTAAATTTTCTATTGATGACTCCTCAATAACTTCTCCCTCGAGTTTTTCGGCACCAAAATTTGGATCAGATTCATCATTTTTCTTGTTTTCTTGCGGATTTTTATCATCACTTTTTTGATTATCTAAAATTAAATTTTCTAAAATTTTAAGCAAATTTTTGGCAAAAATTTCTTGATTAAATAAATATTTTTTTAGAGCCAAAATTTTTGGTAAATATTTTTTATGAAATACTGGACTCATATTTTTTTTACCCGCATTAACTATCAAAGCCAACTTGTTTCGAGACTGAAAAGCCTCGCTCAACAAAATCAAAGAAAGGTCATTAGGAGTAGTAAAATCAAGGTCTAAATCGATTTTATTCAATAAATTATAAGTTATGCCTAGAAAATTTTGTGAAGATAAAATGATGAGTCGAATTTTTTCAAAATCATTAAAAATTTTATATAAATCAATATTTAGCTCAACTTGATTTGGCAAATTATTTAAATAATTTTGATGAATATTTGCATCATGATACAACAAATATAAACAAGCCAAATCTAGGCTTGGACGCAATTCTTTTAAAAAATTTTTAGATTCTTGATTCTTTAAATTGACGGTAAAAAAATTAATTTGTGATTGGTTTTGATAATTATGATTCAAAATATTATTTTGACTCCAATGAAAAAAATTATTGCTAAAATTTTCATCAAAATTTAAAGAAATATTTGGGTTTTTAGTGATATTTCGATAGGTTTTTTGCAACTCCTCTTGAAATTTTTCGAGCTCTGAATTTTTCATTTTAAATTTTATGACAAATTTCTTTGGCTAGGTCGTTTGCCGAAATAAATCCAGCCTCTACCCGACCTTGAATGTTCCAATCGCCACAAGCACCAATTTGATTTTTAAAATCCAATAAAAACTTTTCAGAATGATTTTGTTTGCCAAGATTGGCATAACGCCAACGATGAATATCAACATGTTTGATAATAATGTCATTGGCATTAGTAATTTTCTTAAATTCTTCAATTAATTGTTGTTTCACCAACTCAATATCATCTTCGATATGGGCATCGGCCCAATTATTTCTGGCTAAAATAGTATAGGCAGGAACTTTTTTTCTTGATGGCTTTGATGATTCCAATGATATCCATGAAATTATAGAATTTTTGATTAATGCCATATCGTAAGGAAGCTTGATAAAATCTTCCAATCCAAGCATTAAAGCATAGCAAGCTAACATTTTAACTTTTTTTGCCTGAGAATAAAAACTAATATTTGGTGAAATTAAATCCAATAATTGCTCTGCAGGTATTGCTAAAAATACCCAATCATATTCCCCTAAAGTTCCATTTTCATCAAATAATTGCCATTGATTATTTTGCTGATTTTTTGAAATTTTGGTGATTTTGGTTTGAAATTTAATATTTAAATCAATCGCCAATTCTTTACAAAATTCGGTCATTTTTGGAACGGCAACCAAATGATTATGAGCATGATCCCATGTTCGTTGATAAGTGATTTTGTAATTATCAATTTCAGCAAAATTACCACACCAAGGCTGAAGAATTCCTCGACTTATAAAATCTTGTAAAAATTCTTTAAATTCTGGAGTTTTGGCAATAAAAAATTGCGATCCAAAATCAAAAGTAAAATCATCTCTGGTTCTTGAAGCCAATCTTCCAGATACTCCACGAGCTTTTTCAAAAATATCTACTTGATAAAAATTTTTTAATTTATTTGCTAAAGTAAGTCCAGCGATTCCAGCGCCAATTATAGCAATTTTTTTTGAATTTGATGTCATTTCTTTAATTCAGTTTCAATTTTAGAGGCGATTTTATCACTTAAAGGATTGGTGCTAGAGATAAAGTAATCGATAATTTCGCCATTTTTATTAATTAAATATTTATGAAAATTCCATTTTGGAGCGGAAATAACTCCGAGTTTTTCTTTAGCAAAAAGATAAAATGGATGAGCATTTTTTCCACTCACAACTTCTTTTTGAGTTACCAAAAAATTTACTCCATAATTATATTTACAAAAATTTTGTATTTCACCGTTATTAAGTGGCTCCTGACCCCCAAAATCATTACTTGGAACTCCGATTACTACCAAACCCTGATCCTTATATTTTTGATGAAGCTTTTCTAAATCTCCATATTGCGAAGTAAAGCCGCATTTAGAAGCGGTATTGACAATTAATAAAACTTTATTTTTGAACTCGGATAATTCGACTTTTGAACCATCAAAAGCCACAAACTCAAAATTATAAACATCTTTTGCTAAAGTATTTTTGGCCGAAGAATTTTTAGAAAAAAATCCAAAATTAAAAATTGAAAATGCCATAAGTAAAAAAAATATATTTTTCATTTAAAAAAATCGTTATAATTATATGAAGAGTGAAATATATTTTCTACACAAAATAAAAACAATTAAAAAATTAAATATGATAAAAATTTTTTCTAAAATCCAATTACTATGCTTAAAAAAATTTCACTTACTTATTTCACTAATCTGCATTTTATCTCTATTTTATTATTTTGTAAATTTTTTATTTTTTAATCAATCACCCGAATCAATACTATATTTTACTATTGTAATTGGCGGACTGCCAGTGCTTTGGCAAATTCTTTTAAAATTATTAAAATTTAATATTGGCGCTGATTTAATTGCTTTTATTGCTTTAATTTTAGCCATTTATCTCAATGAAAATATCACTGCAGTTTTAATTATACTAATGATTTCAAGCGGTCAAGCCCTTGAAGAATTCGCAACGCATAGGGCTTGTTTTGTGCTTGAATCCCTTGAGAAGCGCATACCTAAAACCGCGCATTTACAAATCGACAATAATTACCAAGATATTTCTATTAAAAGCATTAAAATTGGCGATAAAATTGCCATTTTTCCTCACGAAATTTGCCCAGTTGACGGCGAAATTATTCAAGGCAATGGTCATATGGATGAGTCTTATTTGACTGGCGAACCTTACAAAATTTCTAAAACAATTGGCTCCAAAGTGCTTTCAGGAGCGATTAATGGCGAATCTTTATTTATAATTAAGGCCGAAAAATTAGCCGATGATTCTAGATTTGAACAAATTATCAAGGTCATGAAAAAGGCCAATGAAGAAAAACCAAATTCCCGAAAAATTGCCGATAAAATTGGGGCAATTTTCGCTCCAATTACCTTAATAATTGCTGGATTATCTTATTATTTCACCGCAAATCTTACTAATTTTTTAGCAGTTTTAACCATTGCCACCCCTTGTCCACTCTTAATTGCAGTGCCAATTGCTATTATTAGCGCCATTTCAATTTCAGCGAGGCAGGGAATAGTCATAAAAGATGCAAGAATTTTGGAAAAATTATCAATTTGTAAAACCGCCATATTTGATAAAACCGGAACCTTAACTTATGGTGAACCGAATTTATCGGAAATTATTTGCCTAGACAATAAATATAATTCCAACGATATAATTCAAAAAACTGCAAGTCTTGAACGCTACTCAAGGCATCCGCTGGCAATTGCCATCGTCAATTACGCCAACAAACAAAATATAATTTTTCAAGATGCCAAAAATATGATGGAAAAACCTGGTTTTGGCATTATCGGCGAAATTGAAAATGACGAAGTTATT
>JALREU010000061.1 GCA_023256705.1 Rickettsiales bacterium | reverse complement strand
AAGAAAGCTAAGCCATAAATTGTTACATATAAAACCAATGAAATTGAAATAACATTTTTTACTATTGGATCGTTTAAAACTGCTTTAAACATGAATTCGGCGACCCCATCTTTTTTCTCTCTGCGCATTAATTGGGGATTGTAATCATTGGAGCCAAATAAAAAATCTTCTGCAGTCTTTACTGAGCTTGCAAAAATTCCATCACCATCTTTTTGAATAACCCCACCGACAAATTCAATTTTATAATAACCACTATTATCTTTGTAAAAATGATCATATAAGGCTAATTTAACCTTACTTAAATCCTCGTGATATTGAGGTGGCGATTCACTATTTTTAAGGATTTGAGCTGGTGATTCCCAAATAAATTTGGTTCTTATCATGCCATCTTCATCAACACATTCTCCGTTATTGCTCTTAATTGGGCAAAAAGATTTTAGCGAAAACATATGATAAGCAAATTCTGGAGCGCTATTTGGATTTTCTGATAATTCTGGCGGATAAAGGGATAAATATGCTCCAAGACCCATTGACAATCGACATGCACTTTGACTATTTGGCTCGCTTCTTGCTTGTGTAGAGAGCGAGCCGGTATTTAAAATCTTTTTTGAGGAATTAAGGGAGTAAATAACTTTTTTGGTTAATTCATCATTGGTCATTGTATCGGGTTTATTTTGACAAGAGCATTTGTCACCATCTTTTTGGTGTAATATTTCGCTACAATTATATGATTGTGGATTCATTGTGCCATCAATTTTTCGTTCTTGATATTCGGGAGTAGAATTTACAATCGCTCCGGTCTTGTTTAATGTTGGAACACAATAACATTGATTATTGGTTATATTTGGCTTATCTGGGTCCGCACTGCTTGACTCTTTCCCGCAAATTGTGCAATGGTCTAGATTTTTTCCAATATCATCAAAAGTTTTAAAATTTGGAGCATTTGATGCCCAATGACCACTTATTGCAGCAGTAATTTTTCCACCCGAATATAAAAGACCGGTATCTAACCACTCAATTGATTCAGGCTTATCACCATATCCACCATATGATTTAATGATTACGCTTTTATCAACGTTTTTAGGGTTGGCATGTAATTCGTAGGTTTTGGCATAGAATTCTCCGGCTTCGTTACAGCCTACATCTCCGCATGAAGAAAGAGCCGAGCTAATTACGAAAATTATGAGAAGTTTAATTATATTTTTATATTTTGTAAAAAAATTTAAAAAAAACATTTAGGAAAAATCGATAAATTAAATTAATATATGTCAAATCTTAAATTATAATTTAAAAAATTATAGCTAAATTTAATATTTTTAAATTATTTTTTTAAAAAAATAATTTTTAAATTTACAAGAAGATTATTTTAGGTAAAAAAGATAATGATTTTAAGGGTGGTACCTGCGGCCGGACTTGAACCGGCAAGGGCGTTAAGGCCCCACGGATTTTAAGTCCGTTATGTCTACCACTTCCATCACGCAGGCAAATATTTGAAAATAAATTTTGTATCATTCTTAAATAGTTTTTTTAAAAAACTATCTTTAAAAAATTTATTAAGTTTAAGCAAAATTATATTTGGTAATTGTTTATGAATCAAGATAATTTTTAAAAAAATTAGTTATAAATTTTTTATCGATTTTGCTATATATATGAGCATTTCCGATATTTTTTAACAAAATAAAATTCAGTTGGTTATTTTGAGTTTTTTTATCTTTATATAGATTTTTGATTAAATTATTTATTTTATATTTAAGTTCAAAATTTTTTAAATTTAACTCAAAACCCGATTTTTTTAAATGAGATATAATTTCTTCATATTGAAATTGATCAATAAAATTTAATTCTCTTGATAATTTTGATGCCATCGCCATTCCGATAGCAACTGCTTCGCCATGTAAAATTAAAGATGAATATTTGGCTTGAGTTTCAATTGCATGACCAAAGGTATGACCAAAATTTAATTGAGCCCTGATATTATTTTCTCTTTCATCTTTGCTCACAATTTCAGCTTTTATTTTGCAAGATTTTTCGATAATATATATTAATGAATCAGAATTTTTTGCAAAAATATTTGATAAATTTTCTTGTAAATATTTAAAAAATTCTTGATCATAAATTAAGCCATATTTAAGGACTTCAGCATATCCAGATCTAAATTCGCGTAGATTTAAACTTTCTAAAAAACTTATATCGCAAATTACTAATTTTGGTTGATAGAAACTGCCGATTAAATTTTTGCCATATTTAGAATTTATCCCAGTTTTTCCGCCAACTGAACTATCGACCATCGAAAGTAAGGTGGTTGGAATTTGAATAAAATCGATACCACGCAGTAAAACCGAGGCGCAAAAACCTGATAAATCGCCTACTACACCGCCTCCAATGGCAATTATTAATGATTTACGATCGACGCCAATTTTGAGAATTTTTTCGCAAAGTTGATTAAAATATTTAAATGATTTCGATGATTCGCCTTGATTTATTTCAATTAAAATGCCATTAGGAATTGATTTAAGAATAAGATTTTGATAGTGCTTGTGAACATTTTCATCACATAAAATTATAATCTTATTGTAATTATTTTGGCTTAAAAAATTTTGAATTTGCTCTTGAAAAATATTGATACCAACCGCTATTTTATATGATTTCTGTTCTAGATTTAAATTAATTATTTTCATAATTTTTTACATTAATTTTAGTTAGAATTTTTTTAACTATTTGTTCAAAGGTGAGGTTGGTTGTGTCAAATTTAAAATCCGATTGTTCATATATTGGATAACGGATTTTGGCTAGCTCTTCTAATGTTTGCCTTTTATTTTTCTTTTCCAAAAGTGGACGATTTGACTTTAAGCTAACTCTTCGCAAGGTTTCTTCAATTGAGGCAAAAAGCCAGATGGTAATAGCCTTTTCTTCTAATAATTTTCGAGTATTTTTGTCTAAAAACGCTCCGCCTCCAAGAGAAAGAACGATAAATTCATCGCGATTCAAAATATTTTCTATAGTTTTAGCTTCGATTTCACGAAAATATTTTTCGCCACTTTGGGCAAAAATGTCAGCTATTGAACGATGCTCGCAATCTTCAATTTCATGGTCGCTGTCAATAAAATAATATTTTAGTTGATTTGCCAATTTTGAACCAATAGAGGTTTTGCCAGCGCCCATTAATCCAATTAATGCAATAATTTTTTTTTGATGCATAAATAAAATCTTGAAATAAATTTTATTAACAATTATATTAAGGAAAGAAGTTTTGGCAATCAAAATTTTAAATTTTATTAACTAATTATAGGTATCTTAAATATGATTGAATATAACAGTAAATCTTCTTTTGCCTCAAGCGCTTCAAGAGCTACATCATTTGATTCTGCGCTTAGAGACTATATGGTCAAAGTTTATCAATATATGTCAATTGCACTAGCAATTTCTGGTGTAATCGCTTTCGTGGTGGCTTCTTCTCCGCAATTGATGCAGGCTATTTTCGGCACCCCATTAGCCTATGTTGTAATGTTTGCCCCATTGGTTTTTGTCTTCATTTTTGGTTTTAAAATTAATTCAATTTCTGCACAAAAAGCCAAAAGTTTTTTATGGATATATTCAGGATTAATGGGTCTATCTTTGGCAACAATTTTTGCAGTTTACACCGCTTCAAGCATTACTCGAGTCTTTTTAATTACTGCTTCAACTTTCGGGGCAATGAGCTTGTATGGATATACAACCAAAAAAGATTTAACTAATATCGGTTCATTTTTAATTATGGGATTGATTGGCCTTATGATTGCATCATTGGTTAATATTTTCCTTAAAAGTTCAGCATTGGATTTTGCATTATCTATAATCGGTGTGTTTATTTTTATTGGCTTGACCGCATATGACACTCAAAGAATAAAGCAAACCTACTATCATTTTGCAGGTCATGATGAAGCAGTTAATAAAATGGCTGTTATGGGTGCTTTAAGCCTATATATGGATTTCATTAATTTATTTATCATGTTACTTCGCTTCTTTGGCGAAAGAAGAGATTAATTTTTAGTAAATATTTATTTATTCCTAAAAAGGGGCTAGATACATAAATCTAGCCCCTTTTTTTGTGCAATAATTAGAATTTGGTGAGATTTATTTTTGACAAAAAACAAGTATTTTTTGTTGATTTATATCGATATTTTTTTTGTTTAATTTAAATACCTTGTATCTTTTTTGATTTGAAAACTGAGCGGTATTTGCCATTATTTTGTTCCTCAAAAATTTCGAAATAGTCGCTAATAAAGTCATGAACTCGATAAATAATTTTTGGATTTTGGTCTTTTTCATTCACCTTATATAAATCCCAAATTTGGTAAAATTTATGTCCATATTCATATGCGGTATTAATCTTAACCTCGCGGTTAAAAGTTACATCAAGCACTGATATTTGCCACTTCTTGTCGCGTTCTTGGGCAATTGCGGTAATTGATGTTAGATTGATAAAATTTTCAAAAAAAGCATCATCATTTGATTCACTTAATCCATATAAGTTAAAAGCGATAGTTAGGGGTTTATCTTTAATTTTCCAAATATAATTTGCTCTTAAATTGGAGATTATTTCTGGTGCAATTCTTCTTTTGGCAAAAAATTTCTCGATTTTTTTGATTAATTCTGGGTATTCTTTGAAATCATTTTGCCATAAAATATTGTAATTTCTGTTGCCAACGGGATTTAACTTCCACTCTTCAATTAAATTACCATTTTTAGAATCTTCAAAATTAAAGCTTCTGCCCCATTTGGTAATAAAATTTCTTTCTAATATTTTGTTGTCAGGAAAAAATTTTGCCTGGTTGTTAATTAATACTCCAAGATTTTTTTTACTGTGGTTGGTAGTGTAATTATTGTGCAAAAAAGTCTCAACATCCTTAGGATTTGGAAGTGGATTTGGGTTTTTTGCCAATTCAATTAGTTCAGGGTCACTACTTAATTTTGGATGAGCATAAGCTATGCTTTCTCGATTTGAATTTATGGCAATTTTAACAAAATCCTTATTTGCTTTAACATTTGGCGTAGCAAATTCTAATAGAGTGCCATTATCATCGAGGGCCTGTCGAGAAAATTCTTCAAAGGACTTGATGCGATCGGAGCCAAATTGGTAATTATCGGCATCAAGATCAATCATTTTTTTCATAAAATTTTTTTATCAAGGAGGTTCCAAGAGCAATATTTAAGACTGTCGCGATTGATATAAATCGCATCTTCCATAAAATATTCATCACTACGAATTTCCGGTGGAGTATATTTTAAAATTTCTGGATAGGCTTTAATTAGGCGCTTGATGAATAGCTTATCTTGATGAAGATTTTCTGGTAAATTTTCAAATTGCGATGGGTCGTGCATCAAAATTTTAAAAATTAATTTTTTGTTTTGAATGAGGCAGTTTGGTAAATTTTGAATAATTTCTTTATTGCCATTTTTTAATTCTTCAATTATCGGTTGATAATATTGCTCCGAAAATTGGCAATAATTTTGAGCGCTTAAATTGTTTTGAAGTAAAAAGAAAAATGTAAAAAAAGTGGCAATTTTTTTGTGCATTAGCCCTTCATTGATGATATATTTTCAAGTTGAATATTTTTGCGGTTATTAAAATAAACCACAACTATAGCAAGACCAATTGCGGCTTCAGCACCCGCTACGGATAAGATAAAAATGGCAAAGACTTGTCCCAATAGGTCATTTAAATAGCTGGAAAAGGCTACAAAATTTATATTGATTGACAAAAGCATAATTTCAATTGACATCAAAATTGAAATGATATTTTTGCGGTTTAAAAAAATTCCACATACTCCGATGCAAAATAAGATAGATGATAAGGTAAGATAATGGTGTAAATAAAATGTTGAGTTCATAAATTTAAATGTCGATTGATTCGCCTGGTTTAACTTTAACAATTTTAAGCGAATTTTTTTTGTTACGAGAAACTTGACCAAAAATATTTTGTTTTTTAATAAATCTTTTTTCGGTTTTCATAGTTAAAACAATGGCGCCAATCATTGCAACAAAGAGGATGGAACCGCATATTTGAAATGGCAACATATAATCGGTATATAAAATTTTGCCTAAGGCTTTGGTGTTAGAGATATTATTTGGGGTAGGGGATTTAATAATTATCTCATTGACATTAATGTTTGAGAATTTGGTAATAAGGAAAAGTTCGCAGGCTAAAACAAAGCCAACCATAGTAAGCAAAGGTTTTTTGCGATTTACTTCTTGAGTCATAGTTTTGTCAACATCAAGCATCATCACCACAAATAAGAATAAAACCGCTATGGCTCCAACATAAACAACTACCAACAACATTGCAATAAACTCAGCGCCAAGTAAAATAAATAAACCGCAAGCATTAAAAAATGCCAATATTAAAAATATTACGGCGTTTATCATATTTCTTGAGCTAACAACCACAAGCGATGACGATATTAAAACGAATCCAAAAATGTAAAATAGGTAAAGTGTAATATTCATTAATTATCTTTTTAAGTTATAAATTATCTATTGGCTACATCGCACTCAATTGCTTTTTGTAAAGCATATTCATAGCGCTCACCATTTGCCAAAAGTTTATCTTTGTTGTAATATAATTCTTCTCTGGTTTCTGTCGAAAATTCAAAATTTGGGCTTTCAACAATTGCATCAACTGGGCAAGCTTCTTGACAAAGCCCGCAATAAATACATTTTAACATATCGATATCATATTTTGTGGTTCTTCTGCTTCCGTCATTTCTTTCTTCTGCTTCAATGGTGATGGCTTGAGCTGGACAAATTGCTTCACATAATTTGCAGGCAATGCATCTTTCCTCGCCATTTGGATAGCGACGCAGGGCATGTTCACCGCGAAATCTCGGGCTGATTGGACCTTTTTCATAGGGATATTTTAGAGTATATTTTTTTTTGAAAAAATATCTTAGAGTTAAAAGATGTCCTAAAAAAATTTCTTTTAATAAAAAGGCTCCCGCTTGTTTAAATATTTGCATAATTTTAATTGTTAAAAAAGACTATAAAGCTTGCGGTTCCAACGACCCAAAGCAAGGAAAGTGGAAGAAATACTTTCCAGCCAAGACGCATAAGTTGGTCATAGCGGTATCTTGGTAAAGTTGCCCGCACCCAAATAAAACAGAAAAGTAAAATGGCAATTTTGATGAACAGCCAAACAAAACTTGGAATCATATTACAAAATTCGCAATCAAAAGGAGGAAGCCAACCGCCCAAGAATAAGATTGAAGCAAAAGCGGAAATCAAAATCATATTTGCATATTCTCCTAAAAAAAACATCGAAAAAGGCATAGAACTATATTCCACATTATAACCAGCGACTAATTCGGATTCGGCTTCTGGAAGATCAAAAGGGTGGCGATTAGTTTCGGCTAAAGCGGAGATAAAAAATAGCAAAAACATCGGAAGCATAGGCAAAACATACCACTGATTTTTTTGGGCTAAAACAATTTCCGATAAATTTAGAGAGCCTGCACATAATGCCACCGAAATAATAATTAAGCCAATAGAAACTTCGTAAGAAATCATTTGAGCTGATGAGCGAATTGCTCCAAGGAATGCATATTTTGAATTTGAAGCCCAACCAGAAATGATGATGCCGTAAACCCCAAGAGATGAGGTTGCAAGTAAGTAGATTACGCCAATATTTACATTGGCAACTACAAAATTTTCTGAAAATGGAATAACTGCCCAACCAATTAGAGCTAGAGTAAAAGTAATAATTGGGGCAATTATGAAGAGAATTTTATTGGCATTTTGTGGCAAAATTACTTCTTTTAACATTAGTTTTAAACCATCGGCAAGAGGTTGAAGTAAGCCAAATGGACCAACAACCGCTGGACCTTGTCTTAATTGCATTGAAGCAATTACTTTGCGTTCCATTAAAGTTAAATAGGCAACTGCTCCAAGTAATGGTAATATTATCAACAGAATCTTACCTATAATGGGCAAGATAAAAAAGAATATTGGTAAAAATTGATTATTAAAAAATTCTTGCATATTTACAAGTTAGGTTAAAATTACTTACAAAATTTTATTTTAAAATTTATCTTTGTCAATTTGAGTTTTTTAAAAAATTTTTGAGTAATTTTATTATGACTTCACTTACTCACAATTAATTAATCTAAAAAAATTTGAATTATGGGTATAAAAATAGACAAAAGTTGCTAAGATGCCTGTAAAAATTCCGCATAAAATATCATCGAGCATTATCCCAATAGGGTTTTTTAATTTTTTATCGCAATAGCCTATAATTAGTGGTTTTTTTATGTCAAAAAATCTAAAAATTATAAAGATTAATAAAAGGTAAATTAAAAATTTTGTGTCGTTAAGAATGAAAAGTGGATAAGAAAAATAATGAAAAATTTGAATGGCAATCAAAATTCCAACAACCTCGTCAATTACAATTGATTTGTGATCGATTTCTTCGCTGTTAATTTTTTTAATATAATTTGGAATAAATTTTAAGGCATAGCAGGTAAGTAAAATATTTATTGATAGCATTAATAAATTATATTTGCCGATATCGACATTTTTAATTATCATAAAATAATTGAAATATAGCCAAAAAATTATTCCACCAATAGTACCAAAGGTTCCTGGGGCAAAAATTGATTTACCGCAATAAAAAAAAGTTAAAATTAATTCATGAAATCTGTCGCCGTAATTTTTAAAATT
The DNA here is from genome assembly GCA_023256705.1 of Rickettsiales bacterium. Lineage (GTDB taxonomy): Bacteria > Pseudomonadota > Alphaproteobacteria > Rickettsiales > UBA1997 > CAILUF01. The sequence goes on along the minus strand of JALREU010000061.1, from coordinate 292 downwards.
AGCGATTGAATTTAAATTTTTTTTCTTCATATTTTGACTTGTAATTTAGATTGAAATATTTGATTAATTGATTAAAATTCTTAAAAAATGTAATTTCAGATCTTTTAATAGCTTAGAATTTAAAAATAACTATGAATTATTGCAATAAAAATAATAATTTATCACAACTGCATCCTGACACATTAGCCATAAGGGCTGGCAATATTCGTTCTAATTTTGGCGAAACTTCAGAAGCAATTTTTTTAAATTCTGGTTTTTGTTATAACTCTGCCGAAACTGCTGAGAGTAGGTT
>JALREU010000060.1 GCA_023256705.1 Rickettsiales bacterium | reverse complement strand
TGTTAACCAATCCCGCCAGTAAATTGGCGGGATTAAATTTTTTTAAAATGAAAAAACTATTCATAATTTTTCTATTATTATTTACGGTTTCATGTACTTCAATTCAAGGAGTTTTAGTCACTGAAAAAAAAGAAGGTTGGTTTAATGGTGTTAGAGTTGGTGATCTCATAATTTCACCAAACCCTTTTTCATTTTTAAATCCATTTTTAGATCGTGGTTTTTATTATTGTAAGGCTAATGAATCCGATGGCACTCCTTTGGCAAACCCTGTTTGCTATAAGGTAAGATATTCTACATATAAGGATGAAAAATCAGTATATGATAGAGAAAAAGATTATGAGGTAAAACTCAAAGACAAAAAATAGTTAAAGTAATTTAGGAGTGTAGCTCAATTGGTAGAGTAGCGGTCTCCAAAACCGTTGGTTGGGGGTTCGATTCCTCTCGCTCCTGCCACTTAATTTTATAATTTTATTTTGTGATAAATTTTTTCAAAGATGTAATTGAAGAGTCAAAAAAACTAAATTTCCCGAAGTGGAAAGAGACTTATATTACTTCAATTACAATTTTAATAACAATAATAGTTTTTTCGTTAACAATTTTGTTGGCTGATTTTTTGATTTCAAAAATAATTCGTTTAATTTTTGGTTTATAATATGGAACAAAGTAACTTCAAATGGTATATTCTTAATGTGATGGCTGGGCAAGAAAACAAAATTGCCTCAGAAATTAAAACTCTAATTTTAAAAGGAACCATCAGCAAAAATGTTTCTGAGGTCATTGTACCTACAAAACAAATGATAAAGATTAAAAAAGGACAAAAAGTTCAGGAAATGCAAAAATTATTTCCAGGATATGTTTTTGTTTTTGCTAACTTATCGAGCGATGCATATAATACCATAAATTCCATTCCTAAAGTAATGGGTTTCTTAGGAGGAAAAAATAATCCTAAACCAGTTGATGATGCTAAAATGCTTGATATATTAAAATTAACTTCCGAACAAGAAGTTGATAATAAAAATGTATTTTTCGAAATCGGTGAAAATGTTAATATCACCGAAGGTCCATTTGAGTCATTTAGTGGAGTTGTCGAAGATTTTGATTCAGAAAAACAAAAACTTAAAATTTCAGTTTTAATTTTTGGTAGAGCAACTTCTGTTGAATTAAATATTAATCAAGTAGAAAAAATTTCCTAAGTTAAATTTTAACAAATATTTTAATATTTGGTTAAATATTTTTATATTTGTTAAATTTTAAAAAATTTTTAAAGATTTACAAATTGTTAAACTCCAAAAACACAAAACTCAATCCCAATTTTGCCTATTCTTTGGTAGAAATTTCTATTGTTATCCTTGTTATTGGTATATTAATTGCTGGAATCACTAACGGCATGGATTTGTATCGTGATTATCGTGTTGAAATGGCAAAACAAATCACTCAAAAATCAAGAGTGGCAACCATGAAAAATTTGGTTTTATGGTTTGAATCATCACAAAAATCCAGCTTTGAGCCTAAAAATATTGGTAGTGAAACTAAAATCACCAAATGGAAAAATATCACTCCAAACCTATTTGGAAAGCTTGATGCAGATTTGGTATCAGGGGCTTCGGGACCAATTTATAGAGAAAATATCCATTCTTCATTATCAGGAATTTATTTTACTAAAGATGAAAATAATTGTTTGTCAGTTCCGGCTGGCTATGATTCAGGTTCAACCGAAAATAGCGCATTTATATTGTTAAAATTAGATAAAGCCAACACGGATAATACCAGAATTTTATCAACATGGAATTCCTCAAGGCAATATTGGTATGAGCTAAGACATAATGCATGGGGATCTGGCTATGCTGATGGAGCTTCGAATTTTTTGATTAATGTTGCAGTTTCCAATAATGGCGATTATTCAAAAAATAAAGCGGAATTAATAAATTATCAGCAAAAACCAGATCTAATTAAATTATATTTAAATAAGAGTTTGCAACCAGATCCCACATCATATAGCGCACCAAGCTATTCCTATCAAGGAGCACAACTAACTATCGGTTGTAAATTAGGGGTTGGAACAGGATATCCTTCAGCCTATATTCTTGAATTAATTGTTTTTGACCGATATTTAAAAGATAATGAAAGAAAAATTGTTGAAGACTATCTTTATAAAAAGTGGAATTTATAAAAAATTATGAATAAGTTTAATCTTGATGTAAATTTTAAAAAAGAATAAAAAATTATTGATAACATAAATTTTTGCAAATCAAAATACCAAAAATTTTAATCCAAAATAAAAAAACTGGAATATAAAAAAACATTAAAAAAAAACTTGCAATACAAATTTTAAATCTTAAAATAATTGGACTTAAAATTAAATAAAAGTGGTAGAAATTTTTCGCAAAACAGTGTAGAGGTGCTATTTCATTGATGTTATAACTATAACATTTTTAAAATATATTTCTCATGTTAACCACAAAATTCAAATAAAAATATGTCAAAAAGTAAAGAAATCCTCGGCCTTATAAAATTACAAGTGCCACTCGGGAAAGCAAATCCCGCTCCTCCAATTGGTCCAGCTTTGGGTCAAAAAGGGTTAAATATTATGGAGTTTTGTAAGCAGTTTAATGCTTTGAAACTTGATTTTGAACCAGGAACACCAATTCCAGTAACGATTGTTGCATATAAAGATAAAAGCTTTACCTTTACAACTAAAAATCCTCCAGTTTCATATTTAATTCAAAAAGAAATTAAATTAGCTAAAGGTTCATCTAATCCTGGAAAAGATATGGTTGGAAAAATTACCAAGCAACAAATTTTAAATGTTGCCAAAAAGAAAATGGCCGACATGAATGCAACTTCGCTTGAATCTTGCGCCTCAATGGTAGCTGGTTCAGCAATGTCAATGGGTCTTGAAGTAATTGAATAATTTATAAAATGGTAAATAAAGCTAAACAAAAAAAATCAAAAGAAAATCAAGAAAAGCTAACAGCTTCAAATCTTGAAGAAGCTCTCAACAAAATTAAAGAAATTGCAATTGCAAAAAAAAGAAAATTTGTTGAATCAATCGATATCGCAGTTAATTTAGGTATTGATCCAAAGCAATCTGACCAGGCGGTTAAGGGTTCGATTTTATTGCCAAACGGCTCTGGAAAAAAAATCAAAGTTATTGTTTTTACAGGAAATGATGAACTACAAAAAATTGCCATAGAATCGGGTGCTTTAATGGCTGGTCTCGATGATCTAGTCGCTAAAATCGAAGGTGGTTTTTTAGATTTCGATTGCTGTATAGCAACTCCTGATGTAATGCCTAAAATTAGCAAAATTGCTAGAAAATTAGGACCTCGTGGTTTGATGCCGAGTCCAAAAAATGGAACAGTATCAAATGATGTTAAAAAAGCTGTATCTGAAGCCATTAAAGGTAAGGCAGACTTTAAAAATGATAAGGGTGGAACTGTTCACTGCTTAATAGGAAAGGTTAGTTTTGAAACCTCTCAGCTAATTGAGAATTTGCAAGTTGTAGTTAAGGCAATTAAAGATGCAAAGCCAGAAACTTCAAAGGGCAAATATATCAAAGCATTTTACATTAATTCAACAATGGGTCCCTCAATTGAGGTTCCAGTTGAATCGGTTTAATTGAATATGGATAGCAATGAATAAGAATGAAAAAGCAAATTTAGTTTCGTCATTAAAAAGTTCGGTAGTTGGAAGTGCATTTGTTGCAATTATCCACTATCGCGGAATGACCGACAAACAATTATATGACCTTCGAATTTCACTAAAATCGAAAGGCTGTAATCTAAAAATCTCTAAAAACACTCTAGTTAAGGTTGCCCTTAAAGGAACTGAATTAGAGCCGTTAACCAACTTTTTAGTTGGACCTACTGCTGTGGTATATTCTCAAGACCCAGTTGCAGTAGCCAAAGTTATTTCGGACACTGCTAAAACAGTTCAAGCCGTTAAAATAATCACTGGTTTTTTCAACAAAGAATTAATGAGTGATGAAAAAATAAAAGAAATGGCCAAATTAGGATCGCTTGATGAGGTTCGTGCTTCTTTTGTCGGAATTTTAAAAGGCGCCCAGTCAAAATTTGTTAGAGTTTTAAATGCTCCAAAAGACGGTTTGGCTACTTTAAAAACTCAATAAAAATTATTAATAATATTAACTCTAAAAATAAATTTATGTCAGTAAATCTTGATCAAATTGCAGAAACATTATCAACTCTTACCGTATTGGAATTAGCTGATCTCAGCAAAAAACTTGAAGAAAAATGGGGAGTTTCAGCAGCTTCTTTCGCCGTTGCTGCTCCAGCTGGTGGAGCTGCTCCAGTAGCTGAAGTTAAAGACAAATTTGAAGTAGTTCTTGCTGCTGCAGGTGATAACAAAATCAATGTTATTAAAGAAGTTCGCGTTATTACAGGTCTTGGCTTAAAAGAAGCTAAAGATTTAGTTGAAGGAGCTCCAAAAACTTTAAAATCAGATGTTGCTAAAGCTGAAGCTGAAGAAATGAAGAAAAAATTAGAAGCAGCTGGTGCTAAAGTAGAATTAAAATAAATTCTATAAATATTTATTTCTCGCTAAGCCAGTCAGTATTGATTGGCTTAGCTTTTCCATTTAGGTTATTAAATTGTAAACTAAAAATTTAATTAAAAATCTGATAACTACCCATATGCTTCAATCAAGAAAAAAAGAACAAGTAACACTTAGAAAATCATTTAGTAACAATCAAGATAAGCAATCAATACCACATTTAATATCCCTTCAGCAAGACTCATATGAAAAGTTTTTACAATTAAATGTAAAACCTGAGGAAAGAAAAAATATTGGTATTCAATCAGTATTTAACTCTTTTTTTCCAGTTACAGACTCTGCAGGAAAAGTCACCGTTGAATTTATCAGTTACAATTTAAAACAACCAAGATTTGAATCTTCAGAATGTTTATCTGCTGGAAAAACCTTTTCCTCAGCTTTAAGCGCAAATCTTCGCCTTATTTTATGGCATCAGGAAGATGGTAGTGATATTAAAGAAATTAAATCAATAAAAGAACAAGAAGTTTATTTTTGCGAAATACCTCTTATGACTGAAAGCGGAAGCTTCATTTTTAACGGTGCCGAACGAGTTATTGTTTCGCAAATGAGAAGAGCTCCGGGGGTATTTTTCGATAGTGAAAATGCTAAAGTTTCTGGTGCCAAATCTTATACAGCTAAGATTATACCTCATATTGGATCGTGGTTAGATTTTGAATTTGATGGCAAAGATATTTTGCATTTCAGAATTGACAAAAAAAGAAAAATCCCAGCAACGACATTATTAAGAGCAATTGGTCTCACCTCTGAAAATATTATTACTAATTTTTACGGATCCCACAACGCCTTTATTACCAAAAAAGGATGGGCGATTAATTTTGACCAATCTCTTTTTAATTCTAAAAAAATTCCATATGATTTAATCAGTTCTGATACTGGTGAAGTTGCGGTTAAAGAAGGAACTAAAATTAGCAGAAAGTTAATAGAAAAATTAGTTGCCGATAAATTCGAAAGTTATCTTCTTACAGACGAAGCCCTTCTTGGTTTTGTTTATGCTCAAGATTTAATTGAATCAGAAACCGGAGAATTGCTACTTGAGGCTGGTTCAATTGTTACTGCCGAAAGTCTTGAAATTTTGCAAAAACTAAATTTCAAAAGCGTTAAAATTATCAACCCAAGTAAATCTGACATCGGACCTTATATTTACAATACTTTGATTGTTGATAAAAATGTCACCCAAAAGGACGCTCTTTTTGATATTTACAAGGCAGTTCGCCTAGGTGAAGTCCCTTCATCAAACGAAATCGCTAAATCATATTTTGACAATTTATTTTTCAACGATACTAGATATAATTTATCTGATGTTGGAAGAATGAAAATGAATCACCGTCTAGGTTTAGATGTAAGCAATCAATCCTTATATCTAACTGCAAATGATGTTGAGCATACCATCAAAATTCTAAGCAAGATTAAACATAATGATCTTAAGACTGATGATATTGACAACTTAGCCAATAGAAGAGTTAGAGCAGTTGGTGAATTGATTGAAAATCAAATGAGAATTGGCATGACTCGTGTTGAAAAATCAATTCTTGAAAAAATCAATTCAGTTGAATCAGATACTTTAATGCCTCAGGCCGTTATCAATTCTAAACCACTTATCACTGCAGTTAAAGATTTTTTTGCCACATCTCAGCTCTCACAATTTATGGATCAAACCAATCCATTAGCTGATATTACTCACAAAAGACGCTTGTCTGCTTTAGGACCAGGCGGTTTAACTCGCGAAAGAGCTGGATTTGAAGTTCGTGACGTTCACCCAACTCATTACGGAAGAATATGTCCAATTGAAACTCCAGAGGGTCAAAATATCGGTCTTATCAACAGCTTAGCTACTTATGCTCGTGTTAATGATTTTGGCTTTATTGAAACCCCATATCGTAAAGTTATCAATGGAAAAGTCACCAACGAAGTTCAATATTTATCTGCAATCAATGAAGTTAATTTTTCGATTGCTCCATCAAATATTACCATTGGTGAAAATGGACTAATCAAAGATGAGTTGGTAACTTGTCGAAGAAATGGCGAATTTATTATGATGTCGCCAGATAAAATTGACTATATCGATGTATCAACTAAACAGATTGTTTCGGTTGCTACTACCTTAATTCCATTCCTTGAAAATGACGATGCCAACCGTGCCTTGATGGGTTCGAATATGCAACGCCAAGCCGTTCCTCTATTGCGTCCAGATGCGCCATTGGTTGGAACTGGTATGGAGTCAGTAATTGCATCAGATTCGGGAGCTACAATTAAAGCTAAACATGATGGAATAGTTAAATTCGTAGATTCATCGAAAATTATTATCGAATATCAAGATGAAGATGGAATTAATAAAATTGATATTTGCAAATTAAATAAATATGTAAGAACTAACCAAGACACCTGCATTAACCAAAGACCAACTGTTGAAGTTGGTGAATTTGTTCATCAAGGTCAAATAATTAGCGATGGTCACAGTATTTCTAACGGTGAAATCGCCCTTGGTAAAAATGTTAGAGTTGCCTTCATGCCTTGGAACGGTTACAATTTTGAAGACTCTATCATTATTTCTGAAAAATTAATTGCAGATGACACCTTTACCTCAATTCACATTGAAGAGCTAGAAGTGGTTGCCAGAGATACTCGCTTAGGACCTGAAGAAATTACTAGGGATATTCCAAATGTAAGTGAAGAAGTTCTAACAAAGTTAGATGAAGAAGGTATTATTCACATTGGAGCCGAAGTTATTGCGGGTGATATTTTGGTTGGAAAAACCACTCCAAAAAGTGAATCGCCAATGACTCCAGAAGAAAAATTACTTAAAGTAATTTTTGGAGAAAAGGCTGCCGATGTAAAAGATTCTTCCTTATATGTTCCAACTGGAGTTAGCGGAACTGTAGTTGATGTTCGAGTTTTCTTGCGCAAAGGTATAGAAAAAGATGAGCGTTCAATTTATATTGAAATGCAACAAATTGAAGAATTGTCAAAAGCTAAAAATCTTAGAGTGCAATTTTTAGATAATTCATGCAAAGATTCTTTGATTAAAATTTTTGAAAATCAAAAAATTTCCAATTCGGTTGACAAGGCCAAGTCGGGAACTAAATTAGATCACGAGTTTTTATCAAATTTGTCTAAAGCACAATTATCAAAAATCGTTATTGACGATTCTAAAGCAATGGACAAGGCAGAAAAAATCATCAAATCTAATTCAACTTTAATTGCAGAAATAGAATCTGAGTTTTCTGAAAAAGTAGCTAGAATTAAAGCCGGAGAAGAGTTAGGTCAAGGCATTTTAAAAATTGTTAAGGTTTATATTGCCACTAAATATCGTCTTCAACCGGGTGATAAAATGGCTGGAAGACACGGAAATAAAGGTGTGGTATCAAAAATTGCTCCAATCGAAGATATGCCATTTTCAGAAGATGGTGAGCCAGTTGATATTGTATTGAATCCGCTAGGTGTTCCATCTCGTATGAATGTGGGTCAAATTTTGGAAACACATTTAGGTTTAGCTTCTAAAGAATTGGGTAAAAAAATTGGAAAACTTCTTGACGAGGCTTCATCGCAAAAAGCCGAATATGTCAAAAATATTCGTCAGCTATTAAATAAAATTTATACCAATGAGGAAGAGTCAAAACACATTAATTCATTATCTGAAAATGAATTAATCAAACTTGCTCATAGCCTAAAAAATGGCGTTCCTTTTGCAACTGGTATTTTTGAAGGAGCCAAAGAACAATATATCTCAAATTTACTTGATGTTGCCCAAATCGATAATTCTGGACAAATCCAGCTATTTGATGGCAAAACAGGAAATAAATTTGATCGAAAAGTTACGGTTGGCTATATTTATATGCTTAAATTGCACCATTTAGTTGATGATAAAATTCACGCTAGATCAATCGGTCCATACAGCTTGATAACTCAACAACCTTTGGGTGGAAAATCTCACTTTGGTGGACAAAGATTTGGTGAAATGGAATGTTGGGCATTGCAAGCATATGGTGCTGCTTATACCCTTCAAGAAATGCTTACAGTCAAATCAGATGATGTGGTTGGTAGAATTAAAATATACGAATCAATCATTCAAGGTAACCAAAATTTCAATTGTAGCATACCAGAATCATTTAATGTTATGATTAAAGAGGTTCGTTCACTTGGATTAAATATTGAACTTATTGAAGAATAATTTGTGATTTTCACAAATTATTCTTTTATTAATTTTTTAAAACTTATTAAAAATAAAAATGACACTAGCAGGTACATCTTCTCACGGTTTATTAAGTATATCAAACAACAATGCAGTTGATCTACTGGATTTTAATGCAATTAAAATCACAATTGCAGATCCAGATAAAATTAGATCATGGTCTTTTGGTGAAGTATCAAAGCCTGAAACCATTAATTATAGAACCTTCAAGCCAGAAAGAGATGGTTTATTCTGTGCAAGAATTTTT
>JALREU010000005.1 GCA_023256705.1 Rickettsiales bacterium | reverse complement strand
GAAGCAGTTGCAGAAACTACAACTGAATATTTCATGGCTCCAGCATCTTCAAGGGTTTTAACAATTTGTGCTACTGTTGATCTTTTTTGTCCAATGGCAACATAAATACAATATAATTTTTTACTTTCATCATTTTCGCTATGGGCTTTGGCTTGATTAATGATGGTATCGATAACAATGGCAGTTTTACCAGTTTGACGATCGCCAATAATCAATTCCCTTTGTCCTCTTCCAATTGGAATTAAGCTGTCGATAGCTTTAATGCCAGTTTGCATTGGTTCAGAAACTGATTGTCTTGCAATAATTCCTGGAGCTTTAACTTCAACCCTACGGAATTCTTTTGAATTAATAGGACCTTTACCATCAATTGGGTTCCCAAGGGCATCAACAACTCTACCCAATAATTCTTTGCCAACTGGAATTTCGACGATTTTACCAGTTCTTTTTACATTTGATCCTTCGCGGATTTTTTGTGAATCACCGAAAATAACCACACCAACATTGTCAGATTCAAGGTTCAAGGCCATACCCTTAATTCCGCCATCAAACTCAACGAGTTCGCCAGCTTGTACATTGTCAAGACCATAAATTTTGGCGATTCCATCACCTACTTTTACTACTTCACCAACTTCTTTTAGCTCAGCTGATGAGTGATAATTTTCAATTGTTTTTTGCAATATATTTGAAAACTCTTCTACTTTAAATTCCATAATTTTAGTTGTTGTTTTTTAATATTTATTTTATTTAAAAAAAATTTTGGTAATAATTATAAAATATTTATCTTTTTTTTGCAAAAGAAAATTTTGCATTTTTGAAAAATTTTGGGTTAATCAAAATAATATTTTAAATTTTCGACCATTAATTAATAGCAGTTAAACACTCCTTTTTAATTTGTTCAATCTGATTTTTAAGGCTTGAATCGATAAGATTAGAGCCAATTTTGATTTGCACACCGCCAAGTATTTTTGGGGTAATGGTATGTTTAATAATAATTTTTTTGCTCGGGTTGTTTTTTTCTAAATGTTTTTTTACATTAGTTAAGTCAACCGAAATTGTTGAAGTAATAACTTCTACTTCTAAAATATTTTGATATTCTTGAGTCATTCTAATGAATTCAGCATGAATTTCAGGAAATAAATTAAGTCGACGATTTTTAACAACGGATGCAAAGAAATTTGAAGATAAATTTCCAAGTTTAAATTTAGTGGTAACTTCGTTAATTATCTTTACTAAATCATTTTTTGATATTACTGGATTTTTTAATTCATAGGCAAAATTCGAGCTGAAATTTTCCTTAAAAATATTTAGTTCTTTAGAAACTATTTCGATGGCATTATTCTTTCTAGCAACTAAAAATAGGGTTTTGGCGTAATTTTTGGCAATAACTGAAACTCTTGGCATATAATATATAATTTGTGGGTTTATAACTAAATTTTAATTAGCAAAATTAATGCTAAAGATAAGATTTTAAAAGAAAAATATTGCTTTCATAATTATAAAAATATGAATAATTTGATTAAATTAACTTTTTGAATTCATCAAATTGTTAAAATAATTAAAGAGAGCAAATTAGTAAAGCTTGAATTAAACCCTTACCTTCTTTTAAAAAAAATCTTCACCTAAAATTATATGAGTTTTAAAATAATTTGCAAGCTAGTAAAAGTTAAAAAATTAATTTAATTTTTTTGATAATCTGGTTGTAAAATAATATCGATTCTGTTTAAAGTTTGCATAGATTTTATTTTGGCATCCTTAATTTTTTCTAAAGATATTTCGCTATCATTAATATCATCCTTATTTTTTGGATTACCTTTTCTATTTGCCGAAGATTTTATAACCTTTTTAAAATTATTATCGATATTTTTGAAATTTTCTTCTCCAACTTGTGAAGAAAGTTGTTTTTTAATTTTTGGTAAATCAGTAAATATTTTTTCACAATTTTCAACCTTCTGACTGATCCATGATTTTTCAGCGCAGTCCCATAGAATCAAATTGTATTTTTGTATTGGAAGAATTAATTGATTTAGAGTTAAAATAAAATTTAATTTCTGTTCTCTAGATTTGATACCAGTGGAATTCCAAAAATTATTATATTCTTTTTTCGAAATTGGTTGCGACGAATTTGCGATATTCATGAGTTTTTGAGCTACATCCTCGCCAATGGTATTTTCAGCACATAAATTTTTTGAAATTACTAAAAATAAAATGAAAAAAAATGAAATATTTTTAAAAATTTTAAGCATTTATTTAAGGATTAATGTTGAAACGGACTTTAATTTTTGGGTCTGACTTAATTTGCAATCTAACATCATTAATTAATTTTTGCAAATTAACTTTTTTATGTGCTTTTATATGAATCAAAAAATGATGTCGATTTTTTAGTTTTTGAATTGGTGCTGGAGCGGGACCAAAAAGCTCAATTTTTTCATTTATTGGAAAGTAACTAATAAAATTTTTAGCATATTCTTTGGCCAAATTTTCTTTTAGTGCGCTTATCTCGATTTTGATCATCTGACTAAATGGCGGTAAATTAAGGGTTTGACGATTGTTGATTTCAAAATCATAAAAAGCATTTTTATTATCACTATTAATGATTTGAAATAGTAAATTCTGGGGATTATATGTTTGAATAAGAATCTTTCCAGAGTCTTTGCTCCGCCCTGCTCTTCCCATAACTTGTGTTAAAATTTGATAGGATTTTTCTAATGCCCGCAAATCAGAGGAATATAATAGTGAATCAACATCAACAACGCCAACCAAATTTAGATTTGGAAAGTCATAGCCTTTTGAAATCATTTGAGTGCCGATTATTATGTCAATTGTTCCACATGAAATTTCGTTAATAATTTTTTCTGCATCATCAAAATTTTTAATTTCATCGCTATTGACCATTGCCACATTGGCATCTGGAAATTTTAATCTCACTTCTTCATGAAGTTTTTCTACCCCAAAACCAACCGAAATAAGAGAATTTTCTTCGCCACAAAACTTACATTTGCTCGGAGGTTTTTCTTGATATCCGCAATGATGACATATTAACAAATTCTTGTTTTTGTGATGGACTAAATGAAAATCACAATTTTGACAATCATATTTATTGCCACAAGACTTACAAATGGTTACGGGAGAGTATCCGCGGCGATTTAAAAATAATAAAATTTGCTTTTTAATGGCAATATTTTTAGCTATTTCTGCACTAAGTTTTGCGCTTAAAATTTGTCCGTTTTCTAATTTTTCTTGTCGCAAATCTATATATTCAATTAGATTTGTCGCGCCAAATTTTTCATCAAGCCTAAAAGATTGAAATTTCTGAATTGAGGCATTATGAAATGTTTCTAATGCAGGGGTTGCAGTAGATAAAATTACTGGAAAATTCTCAATTTTACTGCGCAAAATTGCCATATCACGAGCGTGAAAATTAAAAATATCTTCTTGTTTAAATGAATTGTCGTGTTCTTCATCAATTACGATTAATTTTAAATTTTTAAATGGAAGCAATAATGATGATCTTGCCCCAATCATTAATTTTAATGATCCAGTGGCAACCGCATAATAAATTTCGCGTTTTTGAGACTTTGATATTTTGGAATGCCATAATGCTGGAGTAAATCCAAATTGATCACTGAATCTGCTTAACAATTGTGAGGTAAGAGCAATTTCTGGTAGCAAAATTAAAATTTGTCCATCGGGATTTTTTTTAAGAATATCGGCAATAACTGCAAAATAAATTTCGGTTTTTCCACTTCCAGTAACGCCCTGAAGCAAGAAAGTTTCGGCTTGGCTTGTGGATTGTTTTATTGCTTCATAGGCATTGTATTGTGAGGGGCTTAACTCTTTTAAACTTAATTTTTTATCTTCAAAAATTTGTTGCAAAGGTTGTATTTCCTTCTTAATTTTATCCGAGTTTAAAATGCCGATGAAGCTCTTTAGAACTAAACCTCGACTCGCCAAATTATAGCTGGCAATTTGCTCAATAAATTTTAATTGTTGATGACTTAGTTTAATTAAATGATGAGTTTCTAAAATTTTTTTTATTTTATTTTTATCAAAATTATGTTGAAAATTATCGCTAATTTTCACAATCAATCCCCAAATTTTTTGTCTACCAAATTCAACTAAAACAATATCGCCAACATTATTTTTGGAATCAGCGAGATAGGTAAAATCGTCATTTAGAGCATTTGGAATTAGGATTTGTGCAAAAATTTCAGACATTATTTATTTTGTTGAATTGATGAATTTTCTTTATAAAATAATAAATTATAAATTAAATTCTTCCAATCTAAATTAAAATATTTATGAAATTTTTTATCGATACCGCCGAAATCTCTGAAATTAAGGAACTAAATTCATTTGGTTTAATAGATGGGGTAACAACTAATCCAACTTTAATTGCCAAATCAGGTCGAAAATTCCAGGAGGTTATCGCCGAAATTTGCGCTGAAGTTAAGGGCCCAGTTAGTGCCGAAGTGGCTTCGACCGACTATGATGGTATGGTTCGTGAAGGTGAAATTTTGAGTAAAATCGCTAAAAATGTTTGCATAAAATTACCATTAACAATGGATGGCATTAAGGCTTGTCGTTATTTTTCTAACAAGGGTATTCAAACCAATGTTACACTTTGTTTTTCGCCAGCTCAAGCGATTCTTGTCGCCAAAGCCGGTGCAACTTTTGTTTCGCCTTTCGTCGGCAGACTTGATGATATCGGGCAAGATGGTTTAAATTTAATTGGCGAAATCTGCGAAATTTATGCTAATTACGATAATTTTAAAACGCAAGTTTTGGTGGCTTCGGTTCGCAATCCAATTCATATTGTTGAATCAGCAAAGCTCGGAGCTCATGTTGCAACAATTCCTGCTAAAGTTATTAAACAATTAGCACAACATCCGCTTACCGACAAGGGTATTGAAACTTTCGTTAAAGATTGGGCAGGAACTGGCCAAAAAATCGATTAATTCCATAATTTTTCACCACAAATATTAAGATTTGAAATATGAAAGATTTAGAAGTATTGCTAGAAGAGCTTTTGAAAAAAGATGAGTCGGATTCTTATATCGAATTTAAAACCAACTTAGAACCTAATTTAGTTGGCGAATATATTTCGGCTTTATCTAATTCTGCATGTCTAAAGACTAGAGATTTCGGTTATTTAATTTTTGGGATAGAGGATAAATCAAAAAAAATTGTTGGCACCAAATTTGATATAAAGAATGCAAAAATAAAATCAGAAAATAATAAAAATAATACAGAAAGCCTAGAGCTTTATCTGAGAAGAATGATAGAACCTAAAATAAGTTATGAATTTTATGATTTGGAAATAGAAGAAAAAAAGATTGTTATTCTAGAGATTGCATCGGCAAAAGGAAGGCCTACCACATATAAAGGAAAGGGTTTATGCAGAATAAATGAATCAAAAACATCGCTTGATTTGCTTCCTGAGAAATTTATCAAAAAAATTTATAATTCTGAAACTGACTGGTCTTTGCTTACACCAGATAAAAAATACAGTTTTGAAGATCTTGATGAAGAGGCGGTGGAAAGGGCTTGTAAATTAATAATAAGCAATAATTCGCAATTCGAACAATTCAAAAACTCTCCAAAAACACTTTTAAAAAAAGCTAAAATTCTTTCGGCTGAAGGAGAAATTGTAAATGCAACAATGTTATTACTTGGCAAAAGTGAGTTCGGAAGTGATTTTGGAGAAATTAAAATCAAATTTCCGGGTTGGCGTTCAGGAGTTGGAGAGGTTGGCGGAGCCGAAACTTTTACAATTCCATTTTTAACTGAAGTCCCAAAAATTTATCTCAAAATTAGGAATGATAAAATTAAAACCTTCCCCGATGGCTCTCTTTTTCCAAATCATGATGTGATTGATAAATATGATAAAGAAGCTTGTTTGGAGGCAATTAATAATTGCATTGCTCACAATGATTATTTTCAGGCTAAAATTATTGCAATTCATCAATGTCAAAATCAAAAATTAGATAAAATAAAAGATGAAATTGATTATATTGATTTTGAAAGTAACGGAAATTTTTATTACGGCAAACCTTATGACTACCTTGATGGCAAAGGAACTCCAAAAAAATATCGCAATAAATTTTTAGCTGAAGCGATGAAGACCCTAAAAATGGGAGTTGATGTTTCGGGAAGAGGAATTAATTTTATTTATCAAAAACAAATAGATAAATATTTCCCGATCCCTGATTTTATATCTCGAAATGAGGGTGATTATGAAGAAATTTTTGCACTAAGAATATATGGCAAGATTATTGATAAAAAATTCTCTGAAATTTTAAGAAATCACCCTAGTTTTGATATTTCAAAGATTATTCTTTTAGATAAAATTCAGAAAAATCGAGGTGCAGAAGTTGATGAAGATGAAGCCAGAAAACTCGCTAAAGAGAAATTAATCGAAGGCAGAAGGCCGAATTATATTTTATCGGCCAAGGTTTCTGAAATATTGGGGCAGAAAGCTGATTATATTAATAAAAAGGGTTCTAGTCCTGAAGAGATTGCCCAAAAAATTTTAAAACTTTTAAAAACATTTCCGAACGGCTGCAATAGAAGAGACATCGATGGAGCATGTTACTATATGATTTCAACATTAAAAAATGATAAACAAAAAGATAAGATGATTCAAAATATTTTAACAAAACTTAAAAAATCAAAGGTTATCGATAAAATGGGTGTAAAAAGAAATGCGATATGGATTTTAAAAAAAGAGTAAAAAAAGAGTAAAAAAAGAGAAAAAAAAGAGTAAAAATGGATTCTAGCCCAATAAAATCAAGCCTCCAGTTTTTTCGGATTTTTTTTAATTATTTTTAAATTTTGATAACTTAAGGAAATATCAATCAAGCAAGTAAAATCAAGACTTGAAGGCGATAACTCGATTTTTAAAAAATAAAGCAAGAAAATAAAATACTAAGAGACGGAGCCTTGAAATTAAAGGCTTAGGATTATATTAAGAAGTTTCTATGAAAAAATCAGTTTTTTATAATTTAAAATAGTGGTGAAAAAATTTTGAATATTTGCAAAAAAATAAATTTTACAGCAATTTTTAAGATAATTTTAAATGCGAAACTAAGCTAAATTGATAATTATTTTCGCTAATTATTAAACATAAAATGCAAGACATCGCCATCTTGAATGATATATTCTTTGCCTTCATCGCGAAGCTTGCCCGCATTTTTGGCACCTTCCTCGCCATTATATTCAACATAGTCATTGTAAGAAATGGTTTTGGCACGAATAAAACCTTTTTCAAAATCAGTGTGAATTGCCCCTGCCCCTTTGGGAGCGATGGAACCTTTTTTGAGCATCCAAGCATGACATTCTTTAGGTCCAACTGTAAAAAATGAAATCAAATCAAGAAGTTTAAAGGAGGATTTTATAATTTGTGAAAGCCCAGTTTCTTTGAGTCCAAGAGCCTCTAAATATTCTTTTTTCTCTTCGACAGTTTCAAGTGAGGCAACTTCTGATTCAACTTGAGCGCAAATTTTTAAAACATTAATTTTGTTTTTTAAACCATATTCTTCAACAGCTTTTGAGTATTTATTTCCAGTCAGCTCGCTTTCTTTAAGATTGCAAACATAAAGTTGAGGTTTTGATGTAATTATTTGTAGATTTTTAACTATTTTTTCATCTTCAGGGCTTTTTATTTCAAATGAGCTTGCAGGCATTCCTTGCTTAAGAATTTCAATAATTTTTTTGGTAATTTCTATAATTTTTTCACCATCTTTTTCGGTTTTTAATTTTTTTTCAAGATTAGGTAATCGTTTTTCAAGGCTTTCAAGGTCTGCTAGAATTAATTCCAGCTGAATTAATTCTAAATCGCGGATTGGGTCAACAGAATTTTCGACATGAGTGATGTTTTCATCTTCAAAGCATCTGGCAACATTGATTATGGCATCAACTTCACGAATATGCGACAAAAATTGGTTACCAAGCCCCTCACCTTTGCTTGCCCCACGAACCAATCCAGCAATATCAACAAATTCAATTTGGACAGGAATAATTTTGGCGGAGCCGGCAATTTTTGTTAAAATTTCAAGCCTATCATCAGGAACATCAACCTTTCCAATATTTGGTTCAATCGTACAGAAAGGATAATTAGCAGCTTGCGCTGATGCTGTTTGAGTAAGCGCATTAAAAAGAGTTGATTTTCCAACATTTGGCAATCCAACAATTCCACATTTTAGTGACATAATAATTTTATTAAAATTTGTGAAAAAATATTTTGTATTTTAAAAAAAATATTTTAAAAAGATTAATTATAAATAATACACTAAAAATACTACAAACTCAAACAAAATTTTATTTCAATTTTTAAAAAGAAAATCATTTATGCTAAAAATTACAACTAATATTTTATTGTTATTATTCTTATCAAGCTGTCTTTTTAGCAAAAAAATTCACATAAAAAATGTTGGAAATTTTAGGCTATATGAGCAAGATTTTAAAGTTCTTAAGGACTGGGAAAATGATGATCATAAATTGGCGCTGCAAACCTTCTTGCATTCATGTCGAAAATTTAGCAAATTGCCTCAAAATAAACCTCTAAACGGTAAATTCTTTGATGCAACCGCTGAAGATTATCGTGATGTTTGTGATATTGCTGAAGTGGTCAAAACTATGAGCAAAAAACAGACTAAGAATTTTTTTGAAAACTGGTTTAAATTATTTTTGGTTGAAAATTCTTATGGTGATGATGACGGCCTGTTTACTGGCTATTATGAGCCAACCTTATATGGAAGTTTTGTGCAAACCGAAAAATATAAATATCCGATTTATGCCAAACCAAAAGTGGAAACATCATATATCAATTTGACTAGACAAGACATAGAGTCTGGAGCTCTTGATGGTCAAAAATTAGAGCTTTTATATGTTGATAATAAAGTTGATTTATTTTTTCTACATATCCAAGGTTCTGGAAAAGTTATTCTACCAAATGGTAGTGAGATTAAAGTTGCTTATGCAGGAAAAAATCAATATCCATTTACCGCAATTTCTAATGAAATGTTAAAAAGAAATTTAATATCGAAAAATGAATTTAACTCAAAGGGCGTATATAAATGGCTTATCGAAAACCCAGAAAAATCGCAGGAAATTATGAATATCAACTCATCCTTTACCTTTTTTAAATTAAATGATTCAGATCAAGTTTATGGAGCTCAAGGTGTGGCTTTAACTAAAGAAAGAAGTCTTGCGGTTGATAATGAAATTATTCCTTTTGGTTCCCTGTTGTGGCTGGAAACTCATTTAAAAGATGAAAAACAAACTAAGTTTAATAAATTAATGGTCGCTCAAGATACGGGATCAGCAATCAAAGGGGCAATTCGTGGCGATATATATTTCGGTAATGGAGCGGAGGCTGAGGAAAAGGCTTTTACTATGGCTTCAAATGGTAAATATTACATTTTATTGCCAATAAATTTAGTCGATAAAATTTTAGGAAGATAACTCTAAGTAATTTCTAAAATTCTAAAATTTGCTTTTCATCAATTAATCCCTGATAAACCTTTATAATTTTTTGATTTTCATCAAGAAGAAGAGTTGTTGGAACGGCTCGTGGCTGTTTAACACTAATTAATTTTGCATCATTATAATTTGCATTTTTAAATGATAATGTAGCGGAAATCGTTTTTGCTTCTTCGTAATCCTGGGCATTATCTACTGAAATACCAAAAGTTTGAATATTTTTGGCTATTAGTTTTGGTTGAATATTATTTAAAATTTCAAGTTGCATTTTGCAAATTCTACACCATTTAACCCAAAAAATTAATATGGTTTTTTTTCTAATTTTGCTAATATCGAAATTATTTCCATCAAAAAGTTTAGTAACAATTTTGACCTTATCTTGACTAAAATTATTTTCAATCTCCATCGGTTTTATGACATGATTAACGGCAAATGAATTGTTAAAAGCTGATGAAACAATGAGGGATAAAGAAAAGATAAATAAAAATTTTTTCATGTGAAAAAAATTAAAAATTAAAATGCGGTGATCGATTAAAATCTCCTAAAAATTCCTGAATTAAAGTTAGCGAAGATATAATCGCAGTGTCGGCTCTTAAAATTCTTGGACCAAGATTTAGTCTAAAACAATTATTGAAATTATCAAATAAATTAAATTCTTCCATGCAAAAACCACCTTCTGGACCAACAAACAAAACAATTTCATTAAATTTTTTATTTATGACAAATTCATTGAGAAATTTTGCCTGCACACCCCTGCCCGACTCATCAGCTAGCACTATAATTTTATTTGAAAA
Source organism: Rickettsiales bacterium (assembly GCA_023256705.1). Classification (GTDB taxonomy): domain Bacteria; phylum Pseudomonadota; class Alphaproteobacteria; order Rickettsiales; family UBA1997; genus CAILUF01. The sequence goes on along the minus strand of JALREU010000005.1, from coordinate 16,770 downwards.
ATCATTTTTTAAAAAATTAGTTAATTTGCAAATTGGATGTAAATTTGCTTTATCATTCCTTAAACATTGTTCAAGCGCTTCCTTGATGTTGGCTTGAAATTTAAGCGGATTAATTTTGTCGACAATGGTTCTTTGAGTGATGATGGGATAAAAATTTTTCACCCCTAACTCAGTGGCTTTGCTTGCAATGAAATCGAGGCGAACATTTTTAACTGGAGCAAATGCCAGAGAAATATTGGGTACCTCGTAAATATCTTTAATCTTATCTTCAACCAAAAGAATCAAAGATCTCTTTTTAAATTCGGTAATTCTTGCTCGAAAATCACCGTCAATTCCATTAAAAATTTCAATTTCATCATTAATTTTTTGCCTCATAACTTTCGATAAATATTCAAAATCATTATTGGCAATTTCAACTTGATGATTTAAAATAATATCAGAATCAATAAATAATCTAATTTTTGGTTTTGAAGGTTTCATTATTTTAATCGTATTTAATTATGTTTTTATTAGCTTTGGTAATTATTATAGCTCTCGGATATTTTATAAACCATAAATTAAAAATACAAAAAAATATTCGCAAATCTACCCAAAGATTTGTTTCTCACTCCAAAGATTACTCTTATTGCTTTATTTTATGGAGTGTTATTGCAATTATCGCCATATTTTTATTATCAAAATTGATTATATTGAAAATAATTTTAGCTTCATTGGCAATTTTATTAAATTATTTTTTGATAAAATATTTGTTTAACAAAAATTTTAACGCCAAAAAACATTTTGAAGGTTTTCAAATTTTGGTTTTATCATTAACTGCAGGTGTTGGAATTTTAATAACCTTGGCAATATCTCTTTCAATTATCTTTGAAACCATCGAATTTTTTAAAATAATTTCGCCAAAAGAATTCTTTTTTACCACAAATTGGAACCCTCAAATGACCCTAACTTCAGAGCAGGAGGTATCTCAAAGCTCCTATGGTGTTTTGCCAGTATTTACTGGCACATTGTTGATTACCATAATTGCCATGTTGGTTGCGGTTCCCGTCGGCATTATGTCGGCAATTTATTTATCGATGTATGCGAAAAGTAAAACCAGAGATTACTTAAAGCCAATTTTGGAAATTCTTGCGGGAATACCAACGGTAGTTTATGGATATTTTGCGGTCACAATAATTTCTCCATTTTTTAAGGATTTATTTACTGTTGCTGGATTTCAAATATCACCCGAGAGCGCATTATCAGCGGGTTTTGTTATGGGGGTAATGATAATCCCATTCATTTTGTCGCTTACTGATGACGCCATAAACGCTGTACCTCAAAGCCTAAAAGACGGAGCATTGGCGCTAGGAAGTACAAAGTCGGAAATGATCAAGAAAGTTGTATTAATTACCGCCATGCCAAATATTATCGGCGCCTTTATTTTGGGGTTTTCAAGGGCAATTGGCGAAACCATGATTGTGGTTATGTCAGCAGGATTAATTGCTAATCTTACAATTAATCCTCTTAATTCAGTTACTACGGCGACAGCTCAAATTGTTTCATTATTGGTTGGCGATCAAGAATTTAATAGCCCTAAAACCCTTTCAGCATTTGCAATTGCCTTAACATTATTTTTATTTACTTTTATGCTCAACACCATTGCCTTAATCATCGCCAAAAAATACAAAAATCGATAATCGCTATTGGTTAATTATTTTGATTAGTTTTCCACCAGCAATTGAAGTGGTAACCAAGGTTAAAAAAATCATTGCCAAAAGGGTTAAAATATTTGCTTGAAAACTATCTTTTAAACAAGCTTGAGAGATTAAAATTAGAGGGATTGATAAGGGCAGGGCAATAATTATTCCAACTAAGGCAATATTATTTTCAATTGAAACTAAGGCAGAGAATCCAATCAAACAAGTTAGACCAAATGATAGAATCAAAAATAAAGTCAATAGGACAAAAAAATTGAGATTTAAAATATTGTTGAAGTAAATATAGCAAGAAGAAAAAATCGAGATTACCAAGGAAGATTGTATCCAATTTCCGAAAATTTTTGCGACGAAAATTAATTCTGGGTTATTGTATCTTATGAGAAGTTGCTCTAATGTGCCGTCAACAAAATCCTTGCGTAAAAAATCATTACAATTTGCTAAAATTGATATTAGTAATGATAGAGTTACCGAAATAAGTGTTATATCAATTAAATTCGAAGAATTTATTTTGATTGATAAAATTTGTATGATTGATAAAAAAATTACAAAATATAAAAAATTTATTAGATAGAAAATTTTATTTTTGAAGCTTTGTTTAATTTCATTTAATAAAATAATTTTAAATATTTCCATATTACCTGCCGTATAAATCATTAAAACGTACAATATCGTCTTCTTCTAAATAATCTCCAGTTTGAATCTCGATAATTTCAAGTGGCTCTTGTTGATTATTTGATAATCGATGAATAGTTTCACGTGGAATAAAAGTTGATTGACTGGCTTGCAATGTGAAATTATTTTCACCGATATTTACATCGGCAACGCCTTTGACTACAACCCAATGTTCGGCTCGGTGATGATGTTTTTGTAAAGATAGGGAAGAATTTGGATTAACCACAATCTTTTTTACCTTGTAGTTTTTGCCAATATTTATAATTTGAAATGAGCCCCAAGGTCGAATCGATTTGCTGGTTTTATGACATATTTCGGGCTGAAGTTCCGATATTTTTTTATATAAATTTTTAATTTGCGATAAATCTTGTCGATTAATTATTAGGGTGGCATCGTCGGTTGAAATCACAAATAAATTTTCTAAATTATAAGTGGCAATTAAATGGTTTGGTGAATAAATATAACATGATTTGGAGTTAAGGGATATGATGTTGCCGTTAAATGAATTTCCATCTAAATCTTTTGGTGAATTTTGGTAAATTGATTGCCAAGTTCCAAGGTCGTCCCATGAACAATTTAGAGGAATTACCGCAATATTTTTTACTTTTTCTAGAACCAAATAATCAATGGAAATATCTAGGCATTTTTCAAAATATTCTTGGTTTAGTAAGATAAATTCAAAATCCTTCTTGGAATCCTCTAGCGATTTATAAGAGTTAGTGTGTAAATCGGAATTTAAATCTAAGATTTTGTGTAAATATAATTTAGAATTGATGGCAAAAAAACCACAATTCCATAAAATATTGCCATTAGCAATTAAATCTTTGGCAACATTTTTATTTGGTTTTTCGATAAATTTCTGAATATAAAAAACACCAGCTTTTTCAGCGATTTCTTCGCCATAATTTATGTAACCAAAATCGCTTGAAGGGGAGGTTGGATTAAAGCCAAAAGTTACAAAAAAATCGTCTAAATAATTTTTGGAAAGATTTACCGATTTTTCAAAATTGATTTGATCGGAAATTAAATGGTCGCTAGATAAAATGATTAAATTTGGCGAATATAAATTTTGATGATTATTTACATAATGCGAAGCTACAGCTATTGCTGGCGCAGTGCTTCGTGATGATGGTTCCAAAAGAATGGTGAATTTGCTAATTTTTAAAGCATGAAGTTGGGAAAGTGCTAAAAAGCGATGCTCATTATTGCAAATAATAATTGGTTCACAAAATATTTCAGAGTTAGAAACTCGCAAAATCGTTTGTTGAAAAAGTGAATATTCTCCAAAAAAACTTGAAAATTGTTTTGGCAAAGAAGTTCTAGATACTGGCCACAGCCTTGTTCCAAAACCTCCCGCCAAAATTATGGGAGTAAAAATCATAAATTATTAAAAAAATCAATGGCTCCGAAGCCTTTAATATAAACCTTATTTAGTCTTGATAAATTTTGCAAATTAATTCCGCCAAGTGGTAAAATATTATCGATATTAAATTTACTTTCAGCAATTTTTTTATATTTTATAAAATTGAAAAAGCCAATATTGTAGGCGGAATTATGCGTGGAAGTAGGAAAAATCGGTGATAGAAAAATAAAATTTGGTTGCATAATTCTTGCTAATTTTAACGATAGCAAAGAATGGATTGAGAGCGATATTTTACAGCCAATTTTTTTTAATTTGTAAGATTCTAAAAAAATAGATTTGTTGGATTTTCTTAAATCAGAATCAGAAAAATGAATGTTTTTAATGCGAAAATCATTGGCCAAATAAGGATTCTTGGCAATGAAAATGGAATTTCTTTTAACTAAATTTGAATAAATAATTTTTTTAAGAATTTGCTGTTTTTCAATATTGCATTTGTCGTAATATCTAAAAATTATATTGCAGTTTTTGGGTAAATTTTTAAGAACTTGATTTAGATTAGAGGTCTTGTTAGAATCAGTAAAATAAAATATCAAATTATTGCAATTTTGAGATAATTTTTTTAATTCAAATTTTCGACGAAAACTCATGATTGAACGAAATCTATTAACAATTAAAGACAATATTGCTAAAGCCTGTAAAAATTATCAAAGAAATATTGATGACATTAACATTGTTGCAGTTTCTAAAACTATTGCAATAGAAAAGATTGAGCAGGCTATTGCTTTAGGAATCACCAATTTTGGTGAAAATTATTTAAAAGAAGCCAAAGAAAAATGGCCAGATTTAAAATCTAAATATCCAAATATTAAATTGCATTTTATCGGTCATCTTCAGAGCAATAAAGTTAAAGACGCATTTGCTATTTTTGACTGCATTCAATCGGTTGATTCGATAAATTTGGCGAATGAAATTGTAAAATACCAAAATAAATTTCAAAAAATTATGCCAATTTTTATCCAAGTTAATATTGGCAATGAACCACAAAAATCGGGAGTTAAAATTGAAGAAGCAAATGACTTTATCAAATTTTGTAAAAATGATTTAAATCTTGAGGTCAAGGGTCTGATGGCAGTGCCTCCAAGTGATATAAATCCAGCGCCATTTTTTGCTCTTTTAAAAAAAATTGCAACCGAAAATGGGCTTAAAGAATTGTCAATGGGAATGAGTTCGGACTATGATATTGCTATAGCTTTGGGGTCAAATTATGTAAGAATTGGAACCGCATTATTTGGAAGTAGGGTATAAATAATAAAAATTTATCTTGAAATAACTACTAAATATAATTTATAATGAAAAAACAAAATTTTTTAAATATCAAATTGTTTTGGTAGTTAAAATAAATTTTTGATAAATTATTAGAGCCCGTAGCTCAGCTGGATAGAGCAACAGCCTTCTAAGCTGTGGGTCGAACGTTCGAATCGTTTCGGGCTCACCAATTAAAGATTGTATAAAAAACACTATACAATATTTTTTAGATATGTTAAAAATATATTCCCATCTAGAAATTTTATCAAAAATTCTAAGTTTTTTACAAAAATATCAAATAAATTTAAATAAAATATGTCTAAAAATTCTGCGGTTAATGCTATATTTGAGGTTATTAAAAATAACGAAATAAAATTTGTGGATTTTCGCTTCACCGATTATGCTGGTCAATGGTTGCATATCACTCACTGCGCTGATCAAGTTGACGAAGATGCTTTGGTTAAAGGTGTTGCCTTTGACGGCTCTTCTGTTAATGCTTGGAAAGCAATTAATGAATCCGATATGATTTTAATGCCTAATTTAAAAGATTATTTCGTTGATCCATTTTCAACTCATCCAACTTTAGTTATAACATGCGATGTAATCGAGCCTGCAACTAATAAAGGATATGATCGTGACCCAAGATTTACTGCCAAAAAAGCCGAAGAATATTTACAAAAATGCGGATATGGCGATGTTGCCTATTTTGGTCCAGAACCAGAATTTTTCGTATTTGACGATGTAAGATTTGAAGCTTCAAGCTATGGAAATTTTTATAAAATTGATTCTCAAGAAGCTCCGCACAATACTGCAAAAGATGAGGAAGGTAAAAATCTTGGAAGAAGAGCAGGGGTTAAGGGTGCATATTTTGCTCCAACTCCAATTGATACTGGACAAGATTTGAGAGCGGAAATTATCGAGGCAATGAGACAGGTTGGTTTAACTCCAATTTTACATCACCATGAAGTTGCCACATCACAATTTGAAATTGGCTTTAAATATTCAACACTTGTTGGAACTGGTGATAATATTCAAAAATTCAAATATGTAGTTCATAATGTTTGCCATGCTTTTGGCAAAACTGCTACCTTCATGCCAAAACCAATATATGGCGATAATGGTTCTGGAATGCATGTGCATCAATCAATTTGGAAAGACGGAAAAAATTTATTCGCAGGAAATGATCATGCTGGTCTATCGCAGTTAGCATTATATTACATTGGCGGAATTATCAAACATGCAAGAGCTATAAATGCTTTTTCAAATGCCACAACTAACAGCTATAAAAGATTAGTACCTGGATATGAAGCTCCTGTATTATTAGCATATTCAGCTAAAAATCGTTCAGCTTCGATTCGTATTCCGCATGTTACAAATGAAAATGCCAGAAGAATTGAGGCAAGATTCCCTGATCCTGCATCAAATCCTTATTTAACATGTGCTGCCTTAATGATGGCAGGTCTTGATGGCATTGCTAATAAGATCCATCCTGGAGAACCAAAAAATCAAGATTTATATCATTCAAATGATCCAGAAGTTTTGAAAATCCCAACTGTAGCCAGATCTCTCAGAGATGCTTTAGCTGAGCTTGACAAGGATCGGGAATTTTTGTTGAAAGGCAATGTTTTTACTAATGAGCAAATCGATGCTTATATTGAGCTTAAATTAAAAGAGGCTGATAAATATGAGCAAATGCCACATCCTATTGAATTTGAAATGTATTATAATAACTAAATGAAAACAATAGGAATTATCGGTGGTGGTCAACTAGGAAGAATGATTTGTTTTGAGGCTCACAAAATGGGCTTCAAAACAGTAATTTTTACTGACCAAGAAAATTCTCCGGCTAGCTATGTAACAAATAAAACCATAGTTGGTGATTACCATGATGAAAAATTAATAAATGAATTCACCAAATTAGTTGATTTAATTACATTTGAATTTGAAAATATACCATATTTTGCTGTAAAAAAAATCGCCGAAAAAAAACCTTTATATCCGAGTTCAGAAGTTTTAAAAATAACCCAAAATCGATTATTAGAAAAAAATTTCCTTAACAAAATTGGTGTCAAAACCACTGAATATCTTGAGATAAATAATTTAAGTGATTTAGAAGCTGGAATTGCTAAATTCAAAAAAGCGATTCTTAAAACGGTGGTTATGGGATATGATGGCAAAGGGCAATATGTAATAAATGAAGACGATAATTTAGCTGAAATTTTACAAAAAAATAATCATCAAATGCCAATGATTTTAGAAAAATTTTGTAAATTTGAATGTGAAATATCGGTTATAGTAGCCAGATCAATTGATGGCGAGATTAAATGTTATGAGCCTCTGACCAATATCCATAAAAATGGTATTTTAAGCAGAAGTATTTATCCTGCAAAATTATCGGTTCCGCAAATTGAAAAAAGCAAAAAATATGCCGAGACCATCGCCAAAGAGATTGATTTAATTGGGGTTATGGCGGTTGAATATTTTGTTTTAGATAATAAGGTTTTGGTAAATGAGTTAGCACCTAGACCACATAACTCAGGACATTTTTCGATGGATGCTTGCATTACCTCGCAATTTGAACAGTTAATTAGGGCAATATCGGGTTACAAACTTGGCGATGTTCGCTTTCATTCACGAGGACAAATGATAAATTTAATTGGGTCAGATATTGCCGAAATCGAAAATTACAAAACTAATCCGAAGGCAAAAATTCATTGCTATGGAAAGCATGAAATCCTTGAGGGAAGAAAAATGGGACATATAAATCTATTGAAATAATCTTTGGATTTAGGACTAAAATTTTTGCTTGCCAATAAATGATTTAAAATTTAAAATTAAAAAAATTATTAAAACCTATCAAATTCTTTTGATATAAATTTACTTATTAACAAATTATGACAAATACTGGAAAAGTTACGCAAATTATCTCCGCAGTTGTTGATGTGGAGTTCGAGTCAAGTGAATTGCCGGCAATTTATAACGCTTTAGAAGTTTTAAATGAAGGAAAAAAATTAATTCTTGAAGTTGCTCTTCACATTGGTGAAAAAACCGTTAGAACAATTGCCATGGATTCAACCGATGGTCTAACTCGTGGCTCTATCGTTAAAGATTTAGGAAAGCCAATTTCGGTTCCAGTTGGCGAAGCTACCTTGGGCAGAATTATGAATGTTATCGGTGAACCAATTGATGAAAAGGGCGAAATTAATTGCAAAGAATTATTTCCAATTCATGCTCAAGCGCCGTTATTGGTTGATCAAGCTACCGAAACTGAAATCTTGGAAACCGGCATTAAAGTTATCGATTTATTAGCACCTTATTCAAAGGGTGGAAAAATTGGTTTATTTGGTGGTGCGGGTGTTGGAAAAACCGTTTTGATTATGGAATTAATTAATAACGTTGCCAAAGCTCACAGCGGATATTCTGTATTTGCTGGCGTTGGAGAAAGAACTCGTGAAGGTAATGATTTATATCATGAAATGATTGATTCAGGAGTTATTGACACTAATAATTTTAAAAATTCAAAAGTTGCCTTAGTCTACGGACAAATGAATGAACCACCTGGAGCTCGTGCCAGAGTTGCTTTAACAGGTTTAACTCAAGCTGAATATTTCCGTGATAAAGAGGGTAGGGATGTATTATTCTTTATCGATAATATTTTCCGCTTCACTCAAGCTGGATCAGAAGTTTCGGCACTTTTAGGTCGTATTCCATCTGCAGTAGGTTATCAACCAACATTAGCCACTGAAATGGGTGCAATGCAAGAAAGAATTACTTCAACTAAAAATGGTTCAATTACATCGGTTCAAGCAATTTATGTTCCTGCTGACGATCTTACTGACCCAGCTCCTGCAACTTCATTTTCGCATCTTGATGCCACTACGGTTTTATCAAGACAAATTGCTGAAATTGGAATTTATCCAGCGGTAGACCCTCTAGATTCTACATCAAGAATTCTTGATCCAAGAATTGTTGGACAAGAACATTATAATGTAGCCAGAGAAGTTCAGAAAATCCTTCAAGCATATAAATCATTGCAAGATATTATTGCAATTCTTGGTATGGATGAATTATCTGAAGAAGATAAATTAGTAGTTGCACGTGCTAGAAAAATTCAAAGATTTTTATCACAACCATTCCATGTCGCCGAAGTATTCACTGGTGCACCAGGCAAATTAGTTTCCTTAAAAGATACTATTAGTGGCTTTAAAGCTATATGCGCTGGCGATTATGATCATCTTCCAGAATCGGCATTTTATATGGTTGGTAACATTGACGAGGCTATTGCCAAAGGCGAAAAACTTCTTAACGACAATAAATAATTATGAACAATTTAAATGTTGAAATTGTGTCAATTGAGGGTGTAATCTTTTCAGGATTATGCTCTCAAGTTGTTGTTCCATCGATATCTGGAGATATGGGTATTATGAATCAGCATGAAGCTTTTATCGTAAAATTAAAAGATGGTGAGATTGGAATTTATGATGAAAAAAATGCAAATATAAAAAATTTCAAAATCCAATCAGGCTACGCAGAAATGACTAGCCAAGATAAATTGACGATAATAGTAAATTAATTCGAATTGATTTAATTGCAAAAATCAAATTTTATATCCCTCATATTTATAAAAATTAAAATTTTTATTTGAAGATAAGTATTAGTCAAAATAAACTATCATTAATTTCGTTTTCATAAAAAATAATTTGTAAAGTTAAATTCCCCTAATTAAGTTTTGTACCCCTAGATTAGTTTTTCGAGTAATTTTAATAAAAACTCCACTCATTAAACACTGGAAACACTAGCGGTTCTAGTTCAGCCGTAAAGTCAGGGAGCTATGAAAAGCTTGCGATGCGAGCATATTTCGACAATGGAATTTTTAAAAATTACTTAAAAAAATAATTAGGAATGCAAACTAATTAAGTAATTCAAAAATGAAATAAATTACAATGAAACTAATAGTTGTTATTGGCAAATTCGAGGTTTTGTGGGGTGCCAATATGAAAATATTTTCCTTTTAGTTCAAGACCTTTGATGCGATTTAAAATTAAATCTTTGCCAACTGATCTTTTGTAAAATTCGGCAACTGAAAAGTTTTTGATATCAGGATTATCTATCGCAAAATTTTTCAAAATTACTGGATTAATTACCTGCATTCCAACATAAACATGGCTTAAATTTGAGCCGTGAATATTAAAATCTCTTTGCAGTGAATTTTCAATAAGGTTAAAGTCGCCATGTCCATCATAACCAAAGAAATCGGTGGTTTTTTTTAGGCCAAGTAGAAAATCACAATCACTTAATACAAAATTTTCATATAGATAATTTAAATCAGAAAAATTATTGTGATCATGCCACAAGACATCGCCATTAAGGGTTATCAAAGGTTTATCCAAATCAATTTTATCGAGGGCGAAAATTAATCCTCCTCCAGTTTCAATTTTATCATGTTCTTTAGATAAAATTATTTTGGGATTATTTTGGATTTTTACAAATTTTTCAAATTCAGCAGATAAATAAAAACTATTAATAATAATTTTTTGAATGGAAGGAATTTTTTGTAAATTATCTAAAATCCTACTTAAAATTGATAAACCTTTTACCGCCAAAAGGGGCTTTGGAGTTGAGGCGGTTAGGGGCATCATTCTTTCGCCACGACCTGCACAAAAGATAAAAACTTGAGAAATTTTACTCATATTACTTAACAGAAAATAAAGGTTGTGCCGTAGCAAATTCAATTTGATAGGTTAAAACTCCATCGACCTGAGCGCTCCAAAGTCTTTTGTAATAACCGTTTAAGGCAATAAGCTCTTCATGGGGGCCATCTTCAACTATTTTGCCGTGATTAAATACTAAAATTCTATCCATTTTTTGCAAGGTGGAAAGTCTATGAGCAATGACTAAAGTGGTTTTTTGTTCCATCAATTTACGCAAACTTTCTTGAATCATATTTTCAGTGACTGAATCAAGCTGGCTGGTGGCTTCGTCTAATATTAGGATTGAAGAATTTTTGAAAAAGGCGCGAGCAATGGCTATTCTTTGCCTTTGTCCACCAGATAATTTTACACCTCTTTCGCCAACAAATGAATTATAGCCATTATTCATTTTGTTGATGAAGCTATGAGCCGAAGCGTTTTTGGCGGATTCTATGACCTTGTCAAGAAGGGCTTGAGGTGATAAATTTTCCTTATTGCCATAAGAAATATTCTCAATTAAATTGCGATGAAACAAAACAGGTTCTTGTGGAATTAAGGTGATGGCATCGTGCAAAGAATCGAGTGAAACATCTTTAATATTTTGACCATCAATTAAAATTTCACCACTTTCAACATCATAAAATCGAAGCAATAAATTAATAAAAGTAGATTTACCACTTCCAGAATGTCCGACTAAACCGACCTTTTGTCCTGCCTCGATTTTTATTGAATTATCAGCGAAAAAAGAGCTTTGTGTTTCATATGAAAATTTTATTTTGTTAAAAATTATCTCTCCATTTTTAATAACTAAATATTTTTTTTGACTTTGTATGGAGTTTTTTTGTTCGATAATGTAAATTGCTTCTTTTAAAACGCTATATTCTTCAAGAAAATTTCGAATTTGTTTCATTGCATCCTGAATAATATTGTGAAGAAAATTATTAATTCCAAATATTAAAATAAAATCACCGACAGTTACTTTTTGTCTGGAATAAAGCCAAATCAAATATACAAAACATAAAATAAAATAAGAGGAAGAGACTAGGCCAAGCAATGTATAATTTTTATTTAAAAATATCGCTCTTTTGGTGTAAAGATTGGAGTATTTATTTTGGAATTTGTCAACTCTATTAAGTTCATATTTAGAATTTGAAAATAATCGAATATTTTGAATATTAGCAAAAATATCAACAATATTACCCATAATTTTACTTTGTTGATTTGCCACATTCATGGAAATGCGATTGGTTTGTAATGCACAGCGATAAGAAATCGGGATTATAATCCCCACCCATAAAATTAATGCTAGAGCGAAATAAATATTGATGGTTGCCAAAATAATTGTAGCAAAAATTATTGCCAAAGATCCACCAACAAAATTATATAAAAAAATTTCTAAAATTTTTGGTGAAGAATTAAATAAGTCTCTAACCTTATTTACGACCGCTCCAGAAAAATTATTTTGAAAAAAATCATGAGATTGACCCAATAATTGTTTAATGGAGTCGTGAGTAATTTTATGTTTGAACTTTGGTAAGGATTTGGCCCATAAAAAATCCGAAACCCTCGATAAAATACTTGGAAGTATTATCAATAATGACAAAATCAGCATATAAACAAAGGTCTCTTTAATTACATCATCATGTTTGGATATAATGATAATATTGAGAAGAGCCTTAGAGACCATTGGCATTAAAGATACATTGAATGCGCTTATGGTAATTACTAAAAGATGGCCAAAAATATATGATTTAATGTTTTTGGCGGAATTAATGATAAATTTGGATACTTTGGAAAAATTATTCATTAGATTATATAAATTTTTTAATAGTTATATTGATTTATCAATAATAATCAACAAATTATTTTTATTTAAAAAAATCTAATCCAATATCAACATTTTTAATATTGTTAGTGATTGAGCCAATTGAAATAAAATCGATTGATAAATTACGATATTGCTCAATATTTTGTAAATTAACCCCTCCAGATACTTCAATAAGAATTTTTGTTGAGTAGTTTTTAATGGCGGAAATTGATTTATTTAACTCATTAAAACTCATATTATCAAGCATAATAATATCGGGATTATGAATTAAACATTGTTGAACTTGATGAAAATTATCGCATTCAATTTCGATTTTAGGATTATTATCTTTTTCAATATTTCTAAAGACAGAATTAATGTCGCCACTTGCGCTAATATGATTGTCTTTAATTAATATTAAGTCGGATAAATTAAAGCGATGATTCGCTCCTCCACCGCATTTTACTGCATATTTTTGCAGTTCTCTGTATAGGGGAAGAGTTTTTCTAGTATCCAATATTTTGATTTTATGGTTGTCAAGTCTACAAACAAACTCATTAGTTTGTGTTGAAATTGAGCTAAGATGTTGAATTAAATTTAAAATGATGCGCTCACCTGCCAAAATTAATTTAGAATTGCCCGAGCCTTTCAAAATATCTTGCTTGGAAAAAACTTTGTCACCATCATTTTTGAGAAAGTTAAAGTCAATTTGGCAATTGTTGAATTTTTCAGATTTTAATAATTGTTTAAAAACACAATCAATAATTTGCGTCCCGCAGAAAATTAAATCTTCTCTAGCATTGATAACGAAATTAGAATTGTAATTGGGTGAAATTGTTAGGTCGGAAGTTATATCATTTAGAGCATGATCTTCGGCGATGGCATTTTCAACAATAAATTCCAGAGTTTGTAACTTATGATTTAGCATTTATTGGCATCAAATTTTTGTTTCTTAAGCTTGTTTAATCTTTCATTGATAAAATGTCTCATAAAATTCATTTCTTCAGCAGAAATTACTCTTTTGCCACTTTCGCTTTCATTAATTAAATTCTTTATAATTTTGAACGCCATACAATTATCACCCATTTTTTCGCTAATAAAGGCAGGCATTTGTTTAGTCCAAATTGGCGCCTCTGTGGCATTATTTTGAGAAAGTTTATTGGCAAAATACAAGGCCTTGTCTAAATCATTTAAATCTTTTTTTGCAATAAAAACCGCCTGAAAAAGCCACCACCAATTTTTATCAATATTGACTGATGAATGTTCGTCCAAATATTTTAAAACAAAATAAATATCATCTTTTTTTGGGGTTTGGGCGAATAAATAGCTGGCAACGGAAGGGACCAATCGAGATTGACTATTTAATGAATCAAGTGATGTCATCCAATCATATAATCGATTGTAATCATAATCCTTATAGCTTTTAAAGCCGGCAAAAATATCGCCAAAATTTTGTAAATTTGTAGCCATGATTCGAAAAAGAAATTCCTTATCGCCAAAGGAGGCTCCATTCATGAATTGTTTGGAGGGGGCAGGTGGGACTATATCATAATTATGACGAATTCTTTCGGTTTTAAGCCAAAATATAATTTGCAATCCAAACACCAAAAGAAACAACCAAAAAAAAATTTTATGGGAATATATGTAAAAGAACATTCTGAAATTTTTCACAGCTGTCTAAAATTGTTTTTTCTTAAAATCGTGAAATGCCATAAAAATCATTAATGGCAAATAAATTATAGATTGTATGAATATAATTTGCAAAAAACTATTATCACCTAAGCCATATACTGCCCATGAGCTTTGTGAAAATAAATCAAGTCGTGGAAAAATTACGGATAAGATTTTTAAACCAAGTCCCAAAGACTCTCTGGATTTTTCCAAATTAACATCGTCGCCAAAATTTATTGCCATCACAAACATGCCCATCAATCTTGAGAGTACATAAAAACCGATAGCAGAAAAAATTGCCGAAAAAGAATTTTTAAGCATTAGCGAACAAAGAAGAGCAAAGGAAATAACAATCAAAACCTCGATTATAGTGGTTGTAAGCCAAGCAAGCATTCCGAGGTAATTTACTTTAAATACAATGCAAGTTAGCAGAGCAAAAGGAAGTAAAATCAACAGAGATGAAATGAAAAACCCAAGTAAATAACCTAAGACAAAATTTTCTCTAGAGATGGATTTTGACAAAATAAATTCGATTTCTTTATTTTCAAATGAGCGGGTAATATTGATGCAGACAAATAAAATTATACCAAAGGATAATATTGTTCTAACCGTTGCCAAAACAAAAACTAAAGATGATTGATTTTGTTCAACAAGCATTGTTGAACCAAGAAAAATGGAAATTCCAAAAGAGATAAAAATAGCGATAAATAATCCCACATAAAGCTTATCCTTTAAGCCATTCTTAATTATATATTTTAAAATAGATTTCATAAGTAAATTAGAAAAAATTTCTGCGATTTGTGTCGAACTTCTCTTGTATATCACGGTCAATTTTATCAGCTTTAGATCCGCTGTTGATAATGGTTGCCTTGATAAAAATTACAGTTTCTTTAACTTCAGAAGATTTTTCAAAAGATTTAAATAGCCAGCCTAAAACTGGAATTTTTCTAAAGAATGGAACACCACCCTCTGAGCCAGTTGCGTTGCTTGACATTAAACCACCTAAAACAATTACATTACCTGAAGCAATTTTTACTGAAGTCGATAATTCTCTAGTGGTAATTACAGGAACAATATTAGCATAAGAAAAGTCTTTGGTGTTAGCGGTTGCAGGGTCTTTAACCTCATTAGTTTTTTGAGTAATTTTTGGTGAAATGCTCATAGAAATTTCGCCAGTTTTAGGGTTTATTGATGGGGTGATTTCGATTTGAACCCCAACATTTTCTTCCTGTTTAGTTGAAGTAACTGTAGTAGCTACAGTTGAGGCTGCAGTTCCTGTGGTTGTTCCTTGAGCACTCTGTTGAGCTTCAACTTTGAAATAAACTAATTTTTCAGCAAAATTTAAAGATGCTTTTTGGTTGTTCATGGCATGAATTCTTGGGCTAGAAATCGCTTTAGTCGAACCAAATTTAGACATGGCGTCTACCGCGATATTTATATCGCCTCCAAATATTTTTAAGGCTGGATTTGATGAGGTAACCATCGAAGCAAAGTTGGTATCTGGATCTGGAGAATTGAATTTGATTAAATCTTGAGTCCAATCGATACCAGCGCGGAATTTTTCAGATAATGAAACCTCTACGACTTTTGCTTCAATTAAAACCTGCATTGAAGATTGTTTGGTGACATCAGCTAGATATTTGGTTATGGCATTATGTTGACGATCAGTTGCAAATACAGTTATCATTCCAGCGACCTTATTTGGAGTGGCTGTGGAGGTTGAGGTTCCTCCTTCATTTTCTGATTTTTCTGAGGCAAAAATATTTTCGATATTAGTTTGAACTTCATCCCAAAGTGGTGATCCATCTAGGTAATCCACGAAATAATTTTTCATATAAGGTTTGTCGGTTTCAAAATATAAAACCTTATTGCGATAGCTATAGCGAATATTTCCTTGAGTTGCAATTCGGTCAATAATTTCTTTAAATGGACGGTTTTTGGCATTAATAATTACCCCGCCAGAAATTTTTGGGTCAACATCTACATCGACTTCGGCAATTCTTCCAAGTTCGATTAAAACATCACGAAGTGGAACTTGATCGGTAACATAAAAAGAGATGATTTTTTCTCCACCAATTTTTGGAGCAGGTGGAACCATAATTGATTTGGTCAATTTTGGAATTGGAATATCGATATTGACAAGCTTGTTTCTTTCTTCCTTCAGCTGTTTTTTCGATTTAATAGTTGTTTCTTTAATATCAGTTTCGGTCATTCCGACATCGTCAAATAAAGGGTCAAGACGATTCTGAGAGCAAGAAAAAACAATTATTAAAGATGCTAAAATTATGTATTTGTTGGCTTTGTTTAAGATTAACACTATAATTTAGATTTAATTTTTGAATTAATATTAATTTGCAAATTTATTTTATTTTGATAAGTTATTTTAAATTTTTTTTTTAGCAAATATATTTTACTAAAATCAAAATTATTTTTTTAAAATTTAAGCGTTTTTAAGCTTACGTTTTAAAAATAGCCAGCACGCATGTAATATTGTAAGTAGTAGTATAATAATGCTAGTGCCCATGCATGTTTTGCCAATCCAGTCTCCTGTTTTACTAAAAAAAC
>JALREU010000059.1 GCA_023256705.1 Rickettsiales bacterium | reverse complement strand
ACATGTTTCAAGTTTTTAGATCGTCTCTAAACAAATTATCTTCTTTAAAATCCTACCATTTAAAATCATTTATCGCGGGGTAGAGCAGCCCGGTAGCTTGTCAGGCTCATAACCTGAAGGTCGTTGGTTCAAATCCAGCCCCCGCAACCACTTCCCTCTAAGCTTCGCAGCCTTACAGACTTCTCATCAAAATCTTCGGGGATACTCTGGGGATACTTTTAAAAACAAGTCCATTCTACCTTCTTCAAATCTTTGTGCTGTAAATCTTCTCTAAGATAAATCTACTGCGAAACCTTTATTTACCAAACCTTAAAAGTGTGGATTTTTTAATTTGGCGATAATTTCTCCTATACAAAGGGTACCCAGGGTTTTTGAAAGCGAAGTGCTAGGGGTGTCATGTCATTTCCATAAGCGGAAAAACTACAGAATTGGGAATTTTATATTAGTGAATTTTTACTTTAACATTCAACAATGATTATTCGTGAGAGATTAGTTATTTAATGTTTGGGAAATGGGGGCGTTGCATCCATCATATTATATCTTAACATTATCTTATGTTGTGATGCAGAGCTTAATAGAGTATCTGGAATGGGATAATTTGAAAGTTGGTGAAAAGTTTTATTTCATAGCCATGACTTTGTTCATCATTTATTTGCTGGCAATTGGTACAATATTCTTCTCTGCAATTAACAGCTTTTTTGAAGAAGATAATTGCCTAAGTAATTTTGCTATTTATTGGGCTATTATTTACTCTCTAAAGCAAATGAATGACCTTATCACTAAGTAGATATTTTTCTACCTATAAGCTTTTTTTAAAACCAACTTGTTTCATTACTAATTCACCATGAAGAGGTGCTTGCATAAGTCCTGCTCTTATTCTTGCTTCACGGATTAACTCCGCCATATCCTTCATAGGCGATAAATCCCGAGCTTTTTCATCTTTTGGTTTTGCATAAACATAACCCGCCATTCTTTCAGCGCACTTAGCTCTAACTTCAATAGGATTTATTTTCATCTCTAGAGATTTCTATCAATTGCCCAATCGGAGACCATTTAGGAAATTTCTTTTCCATCTTTTCAATCAAGATTTATGATCGTTTATTCCTGCTAACCATTGGATTCCCTGTGACTAAACTCTTGTCTCCATATTGTGTTTCCATAATTTCTCCTTGATAAAGTATCAAATTTTGAATTTTGATTTTTTCCTAATGCAATTAACGACAAAAATACCAATAATCATGTTTTTAATTTTTTGTATTTTTGGCACTTAGGTTAGTTATTAATTTTGAATTTAGTCTATACCACTAAGTAAGAGTTGGTCTTCCGGGATTTTTTTCAGCGGATATAGTTTTTGTTGGTTCTTCAATCGGTATTAATATGCCTCTATCTACTAACACCATTATCGCTTAATATCAGCAAAAGCGTCATCATTTCTTTTTTCTCTTATGATCTGACAATGTGTAAACTTAGTATAACCTTTGCTAATGATATGCTCTAAAATTTTTATAGCATTGATGGTTTTTGCATCGCATCCAATGTAATTGAATACCGAAATTACATGTTCAATAATATTCTAATCAAAATTAATAACTCTCTGCATTATATTTTTAAAATTTTTTATCAAAAAAAATTTTTTTATAACGGTCAATTTTTGAGTTAAAATGGTATTTGAGCATTAGATTTATCGTGGACGTTGGTTCAAATCACGAGCCCTTCGCAACCAAAGTCTATTTTAATAACCTAAAATTTAACTATCACTCTTCCAATTTCAATTAATTTTTTAGTATCGAATTTCTTGATTTTTAACCAACGATATATTTTTTTATCAAGCGAATATTTTCCTTAGATACCCCATATTCTTTTGCAAGAGCTTCCCAGCCCGCTAGAGCTGATCGCGTTTGTTCAATAATTTCGGTAATGCGAGTTTTGGATAATTTAGCTTCGAGCCCTAATTTGATTAAATGATCAATGCGAGGATTTTTCCCCTCGCCCATAACCATTGTACTTTGTTCGCCATTTGGTCCTGATGAAAAAGTTAAATCGTAAGCGGGTGAAAGTTTCCAATCACCTTTTGCATCCATTAAAAAACTAAAATTTTTTGAATGATCATCGCGGTTGTAGGCGAGAACATTAAATACCGCCAGTTGATATAGTTTTTCAATTTCTCGAGCATCCTTGGTAAGCACACTAGTAAGCGTAATCAAATCTTGATAATCCAACGATGGAACTCTAAAATTAGAGTGTAATAAGCCACACGCGCTGTGCATATGCAGATGTTTTTTGGCATTTCTATCAAATCTTTTAACCGCAAAATATCCCGCAGTTTTTTTGCTGGCAAATAAGTGAATATCAGGCATTAATATTCCAGCATTTTTCGCCATTAATGCATAAACATATTCGATTATTCCAGCATCTGCACCATCTTGTGAACTGCTAAATTTAACAATCCATGGCGAGAATTCATCTGGCAAATCACGAGCGCCGTGAATAATTGTTTTGCGATCATTATTTAGACCTATCAAAGCCTTTGGACGAGCTCCCGCTGATGAACCATTTAAATTTAAAAGATTTTCTATTAACTCATCAGATGCTCCATCTAAAACCTCTTGAGATTGCTTAGCCAATTCATCTAAATTAATATTATCAATAATTTCCTTAGAGCTATAATCTGGTTCATAAACTAAAGCACCAAAACCATTCAATCCTACAAATGCTAATCGATCAAGTGGCGAAATACTCGAAGAAATTATTCCAAAAGATCTGGCAAAACGGTCAAAAAGTAATCGCCCCCAACCATCGGCAAGGCTATCATTAAATACTCCGCACAAACCTTCAAATAAATTATTATCAAAACTAAATACACTAGATTTTAACGGTAGATGAAATGGCGAAATATTAAGATTTTTTTCAAGAAAATCGAGGTGATATTGAAAAAAAATCTGCCGATTATTTATCGCCAAACGACCGACAGGAATGATTCCATCGCCAAAATTTAGACCAACCTTTATTTCTTTTACAGCGATTTTCATTTGCGATTTCCTCTTTTGCGAATGCTGATTTTGTTGGCTTTAAGCACATCATCAATTGAAGAAAATTCAGGGTTTTTTAGCTCAACTGATTTAACAATATTATCTAGACCACCTAGAACCATTTGAAGTTTCAAGAATGACTCCAAAGAAATCTGACTCTTTTGTTCGAATTTGCGTAAAGTTGGCAATGGCACACCAGAGCGCTCGGCTAAACCTTGTTGAGTTAGCTCAATTGCAAGTCTCTGTAGGCGAACGTTTTCAGCAATTTTTTCTTGAGCTTTGGCTACCGAATTTAATGATATCATTGTATTAATTATAATAGATTTTTTACAAAAAATAATATGATAATATTAGTTCTAATTTAGTTTTAAATCAATAATTTTTAATGCAATTTTAACAATAAATTATTTTTAAAATTGGTTTAATAAATATATTTTATTGTTGTTTGATAAGATTTTTGATCAATTTTATTGTTATTCCTTTATTTTGTTTAATGAATTTAACTTAACAATTCCCTGCCCTAATTTTTTTCAAGGAGTTTTTGCAAAATCAAATTTAAGCGGTGCCATTTTTTGATTGGTAAGACTGGAATTCCTGCCACAATCGACATCGGCTCGATATCACGCATTACCCCGCTCATACCAGCAATTTTAACTCCATCGCCAATATTAATATGACCCGCAAGGCTAGAATTTCCGCCAATTTGTACATATTTTCCAATTTTACAACTGCCAGCAACTCCGCTTGAACCCGCCATTACTGTGCCTCGACCAATCTCAACATTATGAGCAATTTGGCATAAATTATCAATTTTAACCTCATCGTGAATAACGGTATTTTCAAGGGCTCCGCGGTCGATACAACTATTGGCACCAATTTCAACATTATTGCCAATTTCAACGATGCCGATTTGCAAAATTTTATAATTAACGCCATTATTATGAACAAAGCCAAAGCCTTCTTGACCAATTTTTACACCATTTAAAAAAATGCAATTATCGCCAATTACTGCAAAAGAAATTACCGAATTGGCTCCAACAATACAATTATCGCCGATTTTAACATTATCGGCGATAACTGCGCCAGCATTGATTTGAGCATTTTTACCGATCTCAACATTGCTACCAATAAAAACATTTGGGGCAATTTGAGAATTTTCGCCAATCTTGGCGGTTGGATGAATATTTTGTGAAGCAAAATTTGCAGGCTTGACCTCGTAAAAATGGCTTACAATTTGAGCATAAGCAAAATAAGGGTTTTTAACAACAATGCCAAGCATTGAAGATGGAAGTTTGCTGATATTTTTTTCTTCGATAAAGCAAAATCCAGCTTTTGAAGCTAAAAATTTATCTTGATATTGCCCTGAACTTAAAAAAGAGATGTCGTTTTCAGAGGCATTGGGAAGCGATTTAATATCGTGAATTTTGGTTTCATGATTAACATTTTTATGTGGCACACCTCGAGTTATTTCCAAGACTTCATGAAGATTTAAACTTTGAAATTTCTTTCTAAAAAAACGATGATTAATTGTTTCCATATTTAAGTTTTTTTATTTTTAGGATTAGAATGAAGAGGTCGGTAATAAATCTCCGATATATATCTCCTGCCCTTTTCGCCCCGCTTTAATTGAATCACAATATCGACCACATTTTTAATGTAATTGAGAATATCCTCTGGTGGCATTCCAAGACCAGCCTGCATCACCATTAATTTAAGCTGTTCAATTGCCATTTGTGGAGTATCGGCGTGAAGTGTTGAAATTGATCCGGGGTGTCCGGTATTTATCGCTCGAAGAAAACTAAAAGCTTCCGATCCACGAAGCTCACCCACGATAATACGCTCAGGACGAAGACGCAAGCAGGCCTCAATCAAATCTTGAGTATTAACTTTTGCCCTACCCTGACCACCTTTTGAAGCAAGCAAATGCACTCGATTTGGATGAGAATTAAGGTCAATCTCGCGAGCATCTTCAACGGTTATAAGCCTTTCTTCATGAGGAATTGAACGAATAACCGCATTGGTAAAAGTAGTTTTACCAGTCGAAGTACCGCCCGAAATGATGATATTTTTTTTGTAAAGCACTGCCCTTGAAATAAATTCTTTGATGCGATTTAATTCAAGTAATTTGCCTAAAATTAAGGCGTTTTTATCTTCAATTTCGCCAACTGATGTGGTATCAAACATTCCCATTTTATCATAATCATCAAGCGACCATTTTAAGGGTGAAGGCTTACGAATCGACATTATCACATGACCCGGCTCGCAAGCGGGTGGAAATACGATTTGCACACGAAAACCATTAGGTAAAGTTGCCGATAAAAGCGGCTCTTCTTCGCTAAGCCTTTGCTCGGTTGCCTGGGCAACAAGTCTTCCAAGGGTTTTTAAATGCTCAACATCAAAATTTGACAACTCTTCGCGAAACATATCGCCTTTAATTTCAACCCAAACTTCTCTAGGGCGATTAATGGAAATTTCACTCACACCTTCGCGAGCAAAAATCTGACTTAAGGGCGACAAAAATGATTCTAAAGCATCAACGCTCATAGTTAATAAATATAATAAATTCCTATTAGAAAAATTTTTCCATCATTATTTTTAATATTATTAGATGAATTTGCAAATGTTATTTGGTTATTTAAATCAATTATTTTTGATAAAGAATTTTTAAATTTAAAATTAGTAAATTCAATATAAGAAATTAGATTTTTTTTGATTTTGTAATCAATACCAAATGATTTTACAAAATATTTATTGCCTTGAAAATTACTGTTTAGCGAGGTTAAACTTGCCTTAATTGGACCAATTTCATAGGCCAAACCACTAGTGAAATAATAAGAATTAGAAAATTTATTCGCAGAATTATTTGCGCAATTTTGCGATAATAAATTTTTATTTTCATCGTAATTGCAGGCATAAGCGCCGTTTTTGGCATTTAAGGATTTACCCCAAGAACCAAAGGAAGAGCCAATTTTAAAACCAAAATAACTTAAACTTCCGCCAAAATCATAAGAAAATAAATTTTCTCTAGAAATATTTTGAAATTTTTTTGACTCACCATATTCGGCGGTTGAAGATAAGGCAATATTTAAATTATCAAAATCAGCAATATAATTTACCCCAAAGCTATAAATATTATTGATTTTGTTATCGTGGCTTTGTGGTGCTGTTTTGGCGGTAAAACCTTGATTATTTGTAGATGGCGTTAATGAAAAACCCAATTGAAAATCATTAATTTTTTGCGAATAAAAACTCAGTTTCAGTGCATCTTCTAAGCCCTCGAAACTGTCATCCTTAAGAGCACGAAAATTATTTTTATTAAAATCCGAAAGTTTAATTTTGCCATTATAATTATTTGAATAATCTTGCGGATAAAAGCCAGTTGCATAACCGCCATGACCAATTGGCGACTGGGCTAGCAAAATAAATTTTGGCTGAATAAAATTTTGACAAGCTAAATTATTGATAGCATTATTACATAAATTATTTTGAGATGAAAAAACCGGTAAATTTACATATTCCAAATATTTTCCATTGATGCCACCAGCGCCACGGGCAAAGCGAGCTGGTCCTTGTTTCATTTTTTGATTGACCGCTAAATAATTTCCAATTTCAAATTTAAAATAATCATTTTCAACATAGCCAAAAAATTGGTCAAGATTAGGTCGAAGAAAACGCTGATTCGTGTTAATATTTACTTCAAATTTTGCAGTTGTCCCAACAGTTCCAATATTGTTATTTGCAAATTTATAAGCCGATTTTAAATAAATTTGGTTATCAAAACCAAGATTAAATTGATTATTTATATAATTCTTGGAAAAATTATCTGGCAAAGTTTTTTGCTGTAAAATATTATTTTGCTTACTAAAAGCCATTGTCGAATTAACCAATCCAGAATATTCGAAATGATATTGATTTGGATTTAGTTTTTTTTGATTAACATAAGGCGAAATAGTTTGGCAATAGGCTTTAATAGTAAGCTGGAAGCAAAGCAATATAAATAAAAAGAAGAGTTTTTGGAAATTCATGAAAATTAATTCTTAAGTTTTTTTTAAAATTTTATTTTTTAATGTAAATTTTACAACATAAAATATGGTTTATTTACCGCATTGGCCGATTCCCTCAACGCTTGGCAAAAAAACAATTGATTTTGAAACGGTTTTTGAAAGAGCCAAAATTGTTTTAAATAGACTTGGCAATCCCCACCAAAAAATGCCTCCCGCCATTCATATTGCTGGAACAAATGGCAAAGGGTCAACCTCAAATATGGTTGCTAAAATTTTTCAATCGCATAATTACAAGGTTCATCTTTATACCTCCCCTCACCTACATAATTGCAATGAAAGAATCGTAATTAATGGCGAAATGATTTCCGATGCCGATTTATATTTATGCCTTGAAGAAGTTCGGCTTGCAAGTTATGATGTCGATTTAACCTTTATGGAAGGCTTTACTATTGGCGCTTTCGTGGCATTTGCAAAATTTCCTGCCGATATTTTAGTTTTAGAATGCGGAATGGGCTCAAGAATTGACATTACCAACATCGTAGAAAATAAAATTGCCAGTATTATCACCTCAATTTCACTAGATCACCAAGAATATTTAGGCAATAGCTTGGAAGAAATCGCTTTACAAAAATGCTATGTTGCCAAGGCTTTTGTTCCCTTAATTGTAAGCCCTCAAGCTCATAATGTTAAAAATATAATTCATAATTTTGCTCAAGCGATTAATGCCCCGATTTATCAATATGGCGAAGATTTTTTTGTCGAAAAAATCATCGATGAAGACAATAAAATTAATGGCAATTTTAATTTTTTTTGGAACAATGAATTATTATTGCCAAATTTAAATTCGCCAAATTTACTTGGCGATCATCAATATTATAATTGTGCCTCGGGAATCGCTTGCACTATGGCTTTAAGTGATAAATATAATTTCAACTATCAAGATATTAATCGAGGAATTTCTTCGGTTAAATGGCCAAGCAGGCTTGAAAAAATTGAGAATAATTTATTAAATTTGCTCAAAAATTCTCAAAGCGAAATTTGGATTGATGGCGCTCACAACGAGGGCGGAGCCTTTGTTTTAAATCAATGGCTTGAATCTCAAAGTTTGAAAAAAAACTATGTTCTTTGTGGTTTTAGCAAGGGCAAATGCAAGATAAATTTTTTAAATAAATTTAATACTAAAATCACAAAACTTGTTGCCATTAGAGTAGATTTGGAGCCATATCCAGAGGATAGTCAAGTTATATGCGAAATTGCTAGAAAAAATAACCTTGAAATTATTGACGGCGAAAATTTATTTGAAGCCATTAAATTAATTTCTCAAATTAATGGCGATGAAGCAGTAAGAATTGTGATTTGCGGATCACTTCATTTAGCTCGAGATGTTAAGAGTTTCGATAAATAAATTGGGTTTAAACGCCAAAAATATGCTTTAAGTCATCATGCAAAAATTTGAAATCCGATTGATGTTTGTCGAGTATTTCATTTGCAACAATTCGAGATGAAGCCAGTGAATTCGTCCAACCCAAAGAGCCATGTCCAACATTTAAATAAAAATTTTCTAGACCAGAAACTTTGCCAATTAAAGGTGTTGAGTTGTAGCGATATGGTCGAAAAGATGACCATTCATTGACCTTAGAAATATCGCCATATCCAGAAAAGCATTCTTTGACATTTTTATATAAAAAATTTAAATTTTTCTTAGATATTTTGGCATCAAATTTGCCAATTTCAACAGTTCCTGCAACTCTAAAAATATTGCCAATTCTTGAATATACAATTTTATTTTGATTATCAGTAAGGCTTATATTTGGAGCTAAAAAATCTTGATTATCACACTCAATTGAGAGGCTATAACCCTTAACAGGATAAATTCCGTGCTGAATTTTTATGCCATTTAGTAAATGCAATGAACCCGCTCCAAGGCAATAAACATAATGGTCGGCATAAAAAACTTTTTTATCAGTATTTATTCCTGTAATTTTTTCATAATTTGTAATTTATTGATATGTTTATAGTTTGTTCATTATTTGTTGTGATTAGATTTCTATTGTTATTTTGATAAAACTTTGAATCTTGTCCAAGTATATCAATC
>JALREU010000058.1 GCA_023256705.1 Rickettsiales bacterium | reverse complement strand
ATTAACTCTATTTACCGATAAATCTCCCGTCATTTCATTCATACTAATAGACATTTCATCGATTGGTTCTTTGCCGAATCTTTTAAATTCATGATAAATTGACGGAATAACAGGACCATATTGCCAAGCCTCAATATCTTCATTGAACAGTTTTTGATTTAAAAAAACCAATCCCCAGCCATAGGCTATATAAACCAACTTAATCAATTTCATTGGACTTAATGGAATCTTTTCTATGAAAGAGCAAGCTATCATGAAATTGGCAATGTCTGATGCGCTATAAGGTAGAGTTTTTAAATTGCTATTATCTTTTTCCATAATTTTGGTGAATTAATTTATTTTTTCTTATAATTTAAATTTTTTAATTTAAAATGCTATGGGCATTTTTAATTTTTTTAATTTCGCAATTATATTTTTCATGAATGAATTAAGTTTTAACGATATTTTAGTTAGCGAAAATCGTATTCGAAGCCATATTTTAAACACACCAATCATCTCAAACGCCGAAATTAATCGCGAATTAAATGCTGAAATTTTTTTCAAAATGGATAATCAACAAGTCACCAATTCATTTAAAGCAAGAGGAGCTTTTAATGCAGTTTTATCGCATCTTGATAATTTTGGTTTTCTTCCAAAGAAAATTGTCGCTCAAAGCTCAGGAAATCATGCCCAAGCTGTTGCCTATGTAGCCAACAAACTTAACATACCCGCCATAATTTATATGGCAACAAATGTTTCCAAGCTTAAAATTGATGCCACTAGAAAACTTGGTGCCGAAGTAGTTTTATGCGAAAGACGAGCCGATGCCAATCGCTTAGCTGAAGAAAAGCAAAATGAAGGATATTTTTTTATTCACCCTTCGGATAATGATGCAGTAATCGCTGGACAAGGCACTTGCCTCCTTGAAGCACTTAATGAAGTTGATGATGTTGAAGCGGTCTTTGCTCCTTGTGGTGGAGGCGGATTGCTTTCTGGATGCATTATTGCTAAAGATGGTTTTAATAAAAATATTAAAATTATTGGATGTGAACCACTCAATGGCAATGACGCCTTTCGCTCAGTTCTAGCCAATAAAATTGTTGGCTATGATGAGTCGCCAAACACCGTAGCTGATGGCGCACGCACTTTGAAAATTTCTGAACGCTGTTTTCATTATTTAAAAAAACTCAATGAAATTATTGAAATCCCTGAAGAAAATATTAATTATTGGCAACAAAAATTATCCGATTTGCTCGAGCAAAAAATCGAACCAACCTCTGCTTTATCAATAGCTGGATGTCAAATTTATTTGCAAAGAAATCCAGATTTAATCAATAAAAAATTTTTAGCAATTTTAACTGGCGGTAATCTATAAAATTGGCAATTATCCCTTGACACACAAAAAAATAGGTCTTTAGAGTATGTGTTTATTAACTTAAACCCTATTCACAGGCTTATTTATGAACTTTCAAGAATTTAAAAAGAAATTCCCAAGCGAACCAAAGATTATCGCTTACTTCGTCAAAGTTAGATACAAAGATGGTTTGGTTTGTAATCACTGCGGCTGCAGCGAAGAACAAATTTATCAAAGACTAGATTTGCCAAAGATGTTTGAGTGCAAGAGCTGTGGCAATTCGTTTTCTGCTTTTGCTGGAACTATCTTCGAGAAGTCCTCAACCGACTTAAAAAAATGGTTCTACGCAATTCATCTTTTCTTGAACGGAAAGAAAGGAATTAGTGCACTTCAATTACGGCGTGAAGTCGGCGTGACATATAAAACCGCTTGGCGTATGCTTCGCCAAATCAGAATTGCGATGGGCAATAAGAAAAAGAAGAGCGACAAAAAAGATGACGACAACGATGATGATTTCATGCAAACCATTATCGAGATTGATGAGACTTACTTAGGCGGCAAAGCAGAAAATAAACACATGAGCGAAAGAGTTGCTGCTAAAGGCATATTCGAGAAATCAATTGTTCTCGGAATGCTTGAAAGAGACAAAGAAGTTAGGGGCTTCGTGATTGATGAAGCGAAGCGTGATACAATCATGGCTAAGATTTACGAGAATGTGAAGTTAGGCATCGAGATAATCACAGACGAACACAAGGCTTACTATTGGCTTTACAGTCAGTTTAAACACCAAGTTGTTAATCACTCAAAAGGTGAATATAAGAAAGGTGCAGATGCTCACACAAATTCAATCGAAGGCTTTTGGTCAACTTTGAAGCGTGGTGTTTATGGAATTTATCATCATGTGAGCAAGAAGCATTTGCAGCTTTATGTGAACGAGTTTGCTTTCAGATATAACAACAGACAAAACAGCGGAATGTTTGATTTAGTGTTGGCGCAGGCTATTTTTTAACAAAAGCCCATACTAATAAACCTACTATTGTAGAAGGCATGCCATGCACTTTTAAATAATCTATCACAGCATAAAGATGCTCTAGGCGTAAAGCACCATCGGTATTATTTAGATAAACACAAGATGCATAAATTACTAGAATAATACCAATTCCAAAAATTAAATAAACAGTCCAAACTTTTATGTTATGAATGGCTTGCTTTAATTCACTTTTCATTTGCCCGCTAGTTTTGTTTATAGTTGCGGATTTATTGGAATCATTGCCAGAAGTAGTGCTATTTGCCATGATTTCAGCATTACTAGTATTATTATCGCTACTAGATTGAGCTGGTATTTGAAGAGGATTATCGGGCATTTATTTGAGCAATTTTTCAATTTTAGCCTTTGCCTGCTTAAGTAAGTCTGACGGCATTTTTAATATATCTTTTAGTTTATTGTCGGCTGTTATAATATTATGAAAATTTGCTTTAAAGTAGAGGCCTTTTTGCTCTTTATAATTTGCATCTGCGATAGTTAGATTTAATTTACAGTTATCGTTGTCTTTGATTGGATAAACTAGAGTGGTCTGCATTGATTCCAATTCTTTCGCCATGTCTTCTTGAAAGATTTTTGTTTTTATAGCTGAACTATCTTCTGCCGCTACGAACAATTCAAAATTTATCCCAACTGCCGCTACCGCTGATTCTATTTCGGGAATTTCTTTTAAGATTTCTGTAAATATATCCTGAATTTTATTAGATAATTCAGTAGAATTTTGTTGAATTATCACTTTAGGAGGAAGAGACGAGCTTTTAAAAATTATATCATCAAAAACAAAAGAACGTTCAAAAGAAGAGCTATCAATAATCGGCTCTTGCTTACTCCCTAAAAGATTTCCCATTATAGTGCTAAGAACTATTTTACTACTTAGCTCTGCAAAAGGATTGCTCGATACAGGAACTGCTTGATTTACAACAATTTTAGTGTTATCAACAATCACAATTGAATGCGAAATCATTTCGGCTTTACTCATATCTAAGAAAAATTTGTTTTTGGAATTAAAGAAGTTCATACTCTACCTCCCCAATTCCGAAATTGCAAACCCTTTTTGTGTGAGAGGGGATAATTGCCATAAAATTTTTAAAAAAAACTTGAAAGCTAAAAAAAATTTCATTAACATCATTGAAAATAGCTTGAAAATATTATTAGTTTAAAGCTTAGTTATATTTTATTTCATTTTTATGATCACACCTTTCACCTATGCCAGAGTTGCAATGATTTATAGCTCAACAGCTTTTTCAATCATTGTTGTTATGCTAGTTTTAAACATAATTTCAATTGAAGAATTAATTACTATTTTAGGAATTGAACCAAAAAGCAACGAAGCTCAAGCTCTTAAATTGGTTGTAAGCCGAATTCAAGAAATGTCACATAATGTTTTAGAGATTATTTCCAAATTACTACAAAGCCTATTTTCATGGGCTGGAATTGAAATTGATTTAAACAAAATTAAAATCGATACTAAAAATACCTCTTCCTTAAATCAAATTGAATTGATTAAAACATTTAATAAATATAGTTAGTGCTTTTGCCCTTTTTAAACCTAATTAGATTAATGTTAATCTTGTTGGCTTTACTTCCGATTTTTATTTTTAGTAAAAAGCGTGCGATTTTTCTTTTTTTTCAAATTGCAGGTCCATCTTTCTTAAAATTAGGTCAATTACTATCTGTTCGCCAAGACCTCGTTGGCGAAGAAATCGCCCAAACACTGGCCAAGTTTCAAGATAATGTTAAGCCATTTTCTTTTGACAAATTATCAGAGATTATTAATCAAGAATTTCATCAAAATTTTGACAAAATTTTTTTAGAATTTAATCAAACGCCCATTGCCTCGGCGTCAATTGCTCAAGTCCACAAAGCCAAGCTAATTTCTGGAGAAGTTGTTGCCGTAAAAATCTTACGACCAAATATTCAAAAAATGATGATGAGAGATATTGTAACCTTAAAATTATTAGCAAAATTATGTTGGTTTTTCTCGAGTTTTTTGGCTAAAACCTGCACTGATATTGCTGAATTATTAACGCAAACTGCTAAATTCGAACTTGACTTATTACATGAAGGAGCCAATGGATCCAAGCTTCGTGAGGATATGCAAAATGTAAAAGGATTTTTTGTGCCAAAAATTTTCTGGCAATATTCATCAAGCAAAATTTTAATTACACAGTGGATTGACGGCATTGCATTTTCCGACAGTAAAAAAATTTCACAAACTAATTTCGATAAAAAAAATATTGCTCAAAATTTAGTTCTTGCATATTTTCAACAAGTTTATGTTCATGGTTTTTTTCATGCTGATATGCATCCCGGAAATCTTTTTTTAAAAGATAATGGTGATATTGCCGTGGTAGATTTTGGTATCGTTGGCAAGATTGACAAAAAAACTCGTATAGCAGTAGCTGAGGTTTTGATTGGCTTTCTTCATCGTGATTATGATAAAATTGCTAAAATCCATATCGATGCTGGCTTTGTTCCTGCAGATACCAACCTCATCGATTTATCTTTATCATGTCGCAAAATTGGTGAAATGATTGTTGGAGTTGATGTTAAAGATATTTCAATTGCAAAATTGTTAACTGCTTTAATCGACTTAACCAAAAACTACAAAATGGAAGCTAAGCCCGAACTATTATTATTACAAAAAACTTTACTCTTAGTTGAGGGCGTTGGGGTATCACTTGACCCAAACCTTAATATTTGGGATTTAGCTCGACCATTTGTCAAAAAATGGGCTAAAACCAATATTGGTTTTGATGCAAAAATTCGTGATGCAATTCTTGATTTATTTTTCGCAGTTAAGGAATATATAAAAAATAAATAAGCCTTATTTTATTTTTACTTTCCCGCTATATTACTCTGACAAATTAGAGTGGCAACCGCTTGACAGGCTATGCCCTCGCCTCTTCCAGTAAATCCTAAACCTTCGGTTGTGGTGGCTTTAATGTTAATTTTTTTTGACGAAATTCCTAGAATAGTTGAAATTTCCTCTTTCATTTTTTCTTTATATTTTAAAATCTTAGGTCGTTCACAAATTATGGTGGTGTCAATATTGATTATTGATGCACTATATTTTTGCACCAAATTATAAATTATTTTTAACATTTCTCGAGAATCGCAACCCTTCCATTTAGGATCATTTGGCGGAAAATGTTCGCCAATATCGCCAAGACCTAAGGCCCCGAGAATCGCATCAATTATGGCATGAATTACTACATCACCATCGGAATGAGCAATAATTTTTTTGTTAAATTCGATTTCTGTTCCACCCAATCTTATTAAATTTGTATCAAGATTTATTAAATCTTCAAAAGCGTGAACATCATAACCGATGCCGACTTTGGTTTCTTCGCGATATTCTTCGTTTAAAAAAGTTATCATCATTTTGGCTCTTTCATAATCTTCTTCGGTGGTTATTTTGAAATTATTTTGCGACCCTGGAACAATAGCAACTGGAATTCCTGCATATTCATTTAAAGAGGAATCATCGGTAAAATTTAAATCTTTAAAGGCAATATGCGAGTTTAAAATATCTTGATATAAGAAGCCTTGAGGGGTTTGCGCACGCCATAAATTTTCTCGCTCTAATGTCCATTCAATTCGACCATCACCAATTTTTTTTAATGTATCTTCAACTGCAATTGCAGGAATTACCGCTGGATGCGATTCAAGTTTTTCTAAAATGCCATTAATAATTCTTTTCGAAACAAAAGGACGCACTCCATCGTGAATTAATACTTTATTAGGAGCATATTCAGTTAATTCCTCAAGACCTATTCTAATTGATGCCTGACGACTTTCACCACCATAAACTGGATTCAATAAATCCAAACCTCTTACCGCATCTTCATATAATTCTACATCATCAGGATGAATTACACACATTACATCGGAAACCCTTGGATGATTTAAAAATGCCAAGATTGAATGGCGAAGCATTGGATATCCAGCAAGCGGTAAATATTGCTTGGGTATGCCCTCGCCACGATTAAAACGATTGCCCCGTCCACAGGCGGTAATTAAAGCTACAATTTTTTCCATAGCTATATTTTACTTTCAATGCGATTAATCATTTCTTCACGGAAATTTTTTATTAAGCCTTGAACTGGCCAGGCAGCAGCATCACCCAAAGCGCAAATAGTATGGCCTTCGATCTGCTTACTTAAATTATAAAGCTTATCAATTTCTTCAACCTTAGCATCGCCAATCACCATTCTATCCATAATTCGCATCATCCATCCCGTCCCTTCTCTGCATGGCGTGCATTGGCCACATGATTCATGTTTATAAAAATGCGATAATCGAGCGATTGCTTTAATTACATCGGTTGATTTATTCATAACAATTACTCCTGCGGTTCCAAGACCAGTTCCAACTGCTTTCAATGAATCAAAATCCATATCAATATTATCACAAATTTCTTTTTTGATAAGTGGAACAGAAGAGCCACCAGGTATAACGGCAAGAAGATTGTCCCATCCACCAATTACTCCACCCGCATGCTTTTCAATGAGCTCCCTAAGAGGAATTCCCATAGCCTCTTCGACATTACATGGTTTATTGACATGTCCAGAGATGCAAAATATTTTAGTTCCAGTATTTTTTTCTTTTCCAATTGAAGCAAACCAACTCGCCCCTCTTCTTAAAATTTCTGGAACAACCGCAATTGATTCGACATTATTAATTACAGTTGGACAACCATATAAACCGATTAATGCTGGAAATGGTGGCTTTAAACGAGGTTGCCCTTTATTTCCTTCAAGACTTTCTAACAAGGCGGTTTCTTCGCCACAAATATAAGCGCCAGCTCCACGATGAATGTAAATATCTAAATCCCAACCAGAACCACAAGCATTTTTTCCGATTAATTTTGCATCATAGGCTTCATCAATAGCTTTTTGTAAAGCAACAGCTTCGTTGTAATATTCGCCACGAATATAGATATAGCATGTATTAGCATTAATGGCTTTTGAAGCAATTAAACAACCTTCAAGCAATTTATGTGGTTCATATCGAAGAATATCACGATCCTTACAAGTTCCAGGTTCAGACTCATCGGCATTCACAACCAAATAATGCGGTTTGCCGATTTTGGGATCAGTTTTTTTGGGAATAAAAGACCATTTGGTTCCAGTTGGAAAACCTGCGCCACCGCGACCTCGTAGTTGCGAATTTTTTACTTGTTCAATTAAATATTCGCTTCCTTGATCAAGAAATTTTTTAGTATCTTGCCAATCGCCTCGAAGCTTTGCTTCTTTGAGATTAAAGGGTTTTTCACCATTAAGATTGGTAAATATTTTATCAGATTGCTTAAGCATTTTTTTTAAAAAATAAATTAAAATTTTGTTTTTCAAATTTACATTTTAAATCAATAATTACAAATGTAAAATTGAAATTAACTAACTCTAATTTTTAACCACCTTTAATTTTATAAAATAACTTCTTTTTGATTAGAAGAGGTCATTAAGGTTTTGGTATCGTTTGTTTTAGACGAATTTTGTGGAGAGGTTAAGGAATTTTTTTGATAATTTTGCTTTTTTTAAAAAAAAATTATTTAAAAACTCAAAAACTCAATTAATTTTGATCAATATTAATTTTAAAAATTACATTTGTTAAATAATTTCTAAATCTAAATAAAAATTCACAAAAAATAAAATCTTTATAACAAATTATTTAGCTTTAAGATTGATATAATTTTGCTAATTATAAATTTCTTAGTTTGAGTTAAATGCATTTTTTTAAAAAGGGTGAACAATGATTTTCTTGAACAAATAAAGATTACTATCTATTGTCGATAAAATAATTTATTAACCAATGATCAAACTATTAAAACCAAGTGTTGTTCTTAAAAAAAATCAAAACCAAGATTATTTATTTTTTGTGCGTGGTAATGCTTTTTCCTTACCTAAGTTCTTGCAGGGTTGCTGATATTGATCCTTTTGATTCCAAGGCAAAGTTAAGTAAGGGTGACATCAAAGATCTTTTAATAAGAGATTCTAATTATTTAAAAAATAAAAAAAACAAGGATAAGGAAAAAGAAGAAACTTCAGTTCCAAATGTTACTAAATTAATTATTTCGCCACCACCACCAGTATTGGGTGGTGATAAAATAGTTAGCTTTTCTGTTACCGATCAGGCTCCCTTGAAAGATGTTTTAATTGAACTTGCTAGAATGGCAAATATTGATATTGACATTGATCCTGCAATATCGGGAGGAGTAATTATTAACGCTAAAAATCGCCCATTAAAAGAAGTTATTGATCGCATCGCTAATCAGGCCGGTTTGCGTTATAGTTACAAAAATGGTATTTTATATTTTCAGCGAGATGCTCCTTATATGAAAAATTATTTTGTTGATTATATTGGAGATGGCTCAGTATGGGGTGATGTTGAGTCAAATATCACGGCAGTTTTAACTGCTGAAGCTAGTTCATCTGGAGAGGGTGGATCAGGAGGATCGGATTCATCATACACTACCAACAAATCTGCTGGTATTATTTCATTATTTGCTACAGAAAGACAACATAAAGCTGTTGAAAAATACTTACAAGATGTTGATAAATATGCCTCAGCACAAGTTTTAATTGAGGCAAAAGTTGTTGAAGTTACACTATCTGATAGTTTTCGAGCAGGGATAAATTGGAACTGGTTGAATTCAGTTCCCAAATCTGATGTGCCTTATAGTATTGTTCAAAACTCCATGGCGAATTTTGATACCGTTGCTTCAGCAGGAGTTAAACCAACAATATTTACTTTAGGAAGTGCAACAGCTAGAAAGAGTTTATTCGGAGGAAATCTTGATATGACTATTCAAGCTTT
>JALREU010000057.1 GCA_023256705.1 Rickettsiales bacterium | reverse complement strand
TTGGCAAAACTGCCAATTACTTCAATTGCTCCAACTGGCAATAAACTTACTTTTTTGGTTAAAAGTTTTTCTTTGGCGAGTTCGTTAATCACTACCGAACCCTTGGCATTAACCAAACCAGCCAACCAGTTTTTTTTAGATTCGCTTTTGTGCTTCGAGGTTTTGGGGATTTTGTCTTGCGGAGTAAAAATCGTGAATCTTTGTTTGCCTTTGACTAATTTCTGTAAAACATTTAAATCGGTGCCATTGGTGATAATGCAATCGCTTTGCGATGACATTACCATTTTGCTTGCCATAATTTTGGTGATCATTCCTCCAGTTCCAACTTTAGATGAAGTGCCTTTTGCCATTTTTTCAATATCTTTGGTAATTTTATTGACTATGGCGATATGTTTGGCATCTTTGTAAATTTTAGGATTTTTGTTGTAAAGACCATCAATATCTGAAAGCAATATCACTAAATCCGCTTTTATCATTTGGGCAACTCGTGCTGAAAGCCGATCATTATCGCCAATTTTAATTTCATCGACGGCAACTGAGTCGTTTTCGTTGATAATTGGAATGATATTATTTTTTAAAAGTTCTTCGCAAGTGTTTTTGCAATTTAAAAAATTCTTCCGCAAATTGCAATCATTGGCAGTAAGAAGTATTTGTGCTACTTCATAATTATGCTTATTAAAAATATTTTTATAAATTGACATTAATTCGATTTGCCCAACCGAAGCGCATGATTGTTTTTGAGGTAGAGTTAATTTTTGATTAAGAAGCCCCAATTTGATTCTTCCAAGGGCAACCGCTCCAGAGGTGACGATAATTATTTTGCAATTATTTGACAAAATTTTGCTTATATTTTCTGCTAAGTTTTCAATCCATTCATAGCGGATTTTATTGTCATCAACAATTAATGATGACCCAATTTTTAAAATAATTTTGTGATATTTTTTATTGTTAATTTCCATATTATTTTTGTTCAATTCCAATTTCTTTTTTGGCATTTTCAATTTGCGCTTTATAAAGAAGGTTTTGTAGCAATGGCAGAGGATATGGTTTAAAATCCAAATCACCTGAAATAACATAAACTCCAACACTTCTATTTAGTTGATTTTCAACCTCATCATTAGCAATTATATCGGGGAAATCTTCGGATTCAATGCGTTCTTGAATGATATTTTCATCAACACCATTTTTGATTAAATAATTTTTGACTACAAAAATTCGATTTTTTACCAAGGCTAAATTATATTTTTCTTTTATGGCATTGTCAGGGTTGCCAGTAATTATAAGTCTAAATCTACCACCTTGGGTCTTTAAATAATCGACAATTTCAAGCATTTGTTTTTGCCCTTTTTCATTTAGAATATAATTTTCAGCATCAAAAATTACTTCAAATCTTGTAAATTCGGGCTCGACAATTTTAACTTCGGGAGTTTTGTCTTTGTTCAAATCATTTAAAAAACTCTCTAATTCATCAACTAATTTAACAAAATTTACTCGACAATTCGAAAGTTCATCAGCTCGAAAAATTGCCTTAGATTCTTTTGAAACATAGCAATCATAAAGGTAAGAAAGATGAGCCATTTGAATTGGAAGTTGAAAAATCAGGGTTTGATTATTAATCAAATTTTCTAACTTTTTTTGCATTAAAACAAATTCCGACATCCTTGTTGGCTCGGCTTTCCATTTAATTGGATTTTCTGGAGAATAGCTTTTACCACCTTCAATATCTAGACCCTTTTTGGCAAAATATTCGGCGGTTTTTAAATCATTGACACCTACTAATCTGCGGGCAAAAGACAAATATTCAAGAGCTAAGAAAGCTTCATAGCCTCCAGTTGATTTGAGCATTTGTTCTTTGCTACTTAAAAGCTGTAAATAACTGATTTTAGCACAAGAGCCTGCAAATAATAATGTGAGAATTATGATAAAATTTTTCAATGAAAATTAAAATTATGAAATTTAAGGTAAAAGGTTTTTTAAAATTAAATTAATTTACTAAAGTTAAATTCTAAAAACAACTTAAATTATAATTTAATAAAATTCTACTACTCCACTGGAAATATCATACATAGCCCCAACTAAAATGATTTTTTCTTCAGCAATTAATTCATTTATAATTGGGCTTTTTTCTTTAATCTGTTTTAATACATTTTTTACATTGGCTTTGGAAACTGAATCGTAATATTGAGATTGATCCCCGTATTTTTCTTGCTGATCTTTGTCAATTACCACACTGATTTTATCGAGTAGACCAGTCAAATGCCCCATTTTTAGGTGATTGCAGGCTCCTTTTATGGCGCCACATTCGGTATGACCAAGAACCACAACAATTTTGGCACCCGAAATTTTGCAAGCAAATTCCATACTGCCCATAATGTCGTCATTTAAAATATTGCCGGCAATTCTACAGGAAAAAATATCTCCTAAGCCTTGGTCGAATATAAGTTCAGCCGATGTTCTAGAATCAATACAACTCAAAATAAAAGCAAATGGATATTGTTCATCACTGGTTTCATTGACTTGTTGTAATAAATTTCGATTAAGTTTTAAATTAGTTACAAAGCGATTATTACCTGCTTGAAGCATCTCCAAAGCATGTTGTGGCGTAAGTTTGTCGCGCATTATTTTTGTAAGTGTTACCATGTTTTTTTAATAGCTTTAAGTTGAAGTTGAATATTTCTGGATTTAGCATTTATCTCAAAATCCTTGATTATTTCATAAACATCATAATCAATAAAAACAGATTTTGAGCCATCAATTATAAGCTCAGAATTGTCAGGAATTGATTTTAATAATTGCAAAATTTTACCTTTATTTAAAAAAGAAACTTCTTGGGCTAAGGTGATAGTGAATTTGTTACGATGATGCTTTTCATTAACCCGCTCAAAGGCATTACGGAAATTATTGATCAATACAAAAATTATGGCCACAATCATTCCTAAAATTACCCCTTTTAATAAATCAAATGCCAGCATACCAATAACGGTAACTAAAAATGGAGCAAATTGCTCATGACCAAGTTTTTTTATTTGCAATAATACCTTTGGGTTAGCTAGCTTATAGCCAACAAAAAGCAAGATGCAAGCAAGGCTGGCAAAAGGTATCATATTTAAAATTTTTGGAATGGAAACCGCGCATATTAATAATAAAACTCCGTGAAAAATCGCCGAATTTTTACTTTTAGCGCCAAAAGCATGATTGGCACTGCTTCTAACAATTACCTGAGTAATGGGTAGTCCGCCAATCAAACCCGAAACTAAATTGCCAATTCCTTGAGCTTTTAACTCTTTGTTGGTTGGGGTTATGCGTTTTTCATTGTCGAGCTTGTCGATGGCTTCAACCGATAAAAGAGTTTCAATTGAAGAAACAATTGCCAAAATTAATGCAAGAAAATAAATTTTTGGATTGTTAAGCATGGAAAAATCAGGCATAGTGAAATTATTTAAAAAATCATCGAAAGATTGGGTAACTGGAATTTGCACAATTTGATGATCAGCCAAATCGTAAAAATTGCTAATAATTATTCCAATAAAAACCACAATTAAAGGTCCTTGAATAAATTTAAAAACCGGGTGTTTTTTCATTAAAAAATTATCCCAGATTATTAAAATTGCCAAGGAAATTGCTGAAATTATCACGGCAAGTGGAGTAATATTGGCAAGAGTTTGTTTGAAGCTAATGAAAATATTTTGGGTTAAAAATTCTTGGAAATCATTTGGGTTTTGATTGTCATAGCCAAGAGCATGAGGAATTTGTTTGATGATAATTATTAAGCCGATGCCAAATAACATTCCTTTGATTACCGAAGATGGAAAGTAATAAGCAATTGAACCTAGTCGAAAAACCCCCATCAAAAATTGTATTACACCAGCAATACAAACAATGAGTAAAAAGCCTTGATAAGAGCCAATTTCATTGATATTACTAAAAACTATGACTGCTAAACCAGCGGCTGGACCACTTACGCCAAGAGCGGATTTGCTTAAAAAACCAACTAAAATTCCACCAACAACTCCAGCAATGATGCCTGAAAATAATGGGGCTCCAGAGGCAAGAGCAATACCGAGGCAGAGTGGCAATGCCACGAAGAAAACCACAATACTGGATGGGAAATCCGATTTAAAATTATGTAAAAATTGTTTCATTGAATAAAAAATAAGTTGCTAAAAAAAAGAATAAAATTAGCAATTATTTGGAGGCGATGTTGGAACTTCATTAAAAAATTCCAGAGATGAAGATAAATTAAAATATTTGAAGTTTTTAAAAATTAAATTTAATGAGTTGAAATTAAATTGGCTAGCTAGAATTTCAGAATTTTCATTTTTTGATTTTAATGATTCTTCGCTTTCAATTTCGGGTTCAAGTTCGAGGTTAAAAGAATATTGAGGATTAGAATTATTTGCCATTAATGATAAAATTATGCTGGCACTAAAATTAAGTATTAAACTTAAAATGACGATGTTTCTTAAGAAATTTGAAATTTTCATAATTATATTTTGCACTAAAAAAAATTTTTAGTCAAACATTTTAATAAAATAATTTTGCAAAGAAATTTAATGAAGCTAAAAAGGTGATAATAGCGATTCCTTTTTTAAAATATTTGTCAGAAATTTTAACATGAATTAGATGTCCAAGATAAATGGCTATAAAGACTGGAATTATGGTTGGGAAAATTTCCGATATAATTTTTAAATCGGCAGGCGAGGTGATTGAAATTTGTATGAATCGTAAAATATTACAACATAAAAAAAACATCGCCATTGTAGTCCTAAGCGATGATTTCGAAGAAAATCTATCATATAAGGCGTTAACAACAAAAGGACCTCCGACCCCAAATGTTCCTTGGATAAAGGTACCAAGCATCAATAATTTTAGCCGTAAAATTTTGGGGAATTGATATTTTTCAAAGAAACTTAATTTTATTGAAAGCAACAACAAAGTTACTCCAAGCAAAATAGTAAGAAAATTGGTGTTGGCAACTGAAAAAATAAAAGCCCCAAATATTGAAAAAATTATGGTTATGGGCATAATTTTAAAAAATAATTTTTTATCAAAAAATTTGCGACCACTAAAGGCAATATACAGCGAAGAAAGGCTTCCAATATAGAGACCAGCCATTACCATGGTTTTTAAATCGGTAAAAAAACTCAAGAAAAAATAAGAGATTAACCCTCCACCAAAGCCAAAAATACTCTCAAAAAAGAAGCCGATTGAAAAAAATAAAGCAATTAAAATTGTGCTCATAATTTAAATTAAATTTTGTTTTTTATAGGATAATTTAATTTAAAATATTTACAATAAATTAATTATTTATTATAATTTACAGATAAAAAATTTTTTAAACTTAAAATTCAAGTTCAAATCCGTCTTTAATAATGAAATTCTTTAAATTAAGCTATCAATTTTTAATAATGACTTTATGCTTGAATTTATGTTTGAACATCAACAATAAAGCCTCTTGCGCTTCAGTTAAAAACCAAACCAAAAAAATCGAAAAACCAAAAACCAACTCGACAAACAAAACTAGTCAAGAAATTAAAAATATTGAAACGGAATATTTAGATGATGATTTGGATGATGAAGATGATTTTTTGGAGGATATTTTAGAGTTAGAGCAATGGTTTGAAGAGGATAAAAAAATAGAAAAAGAAGCTATTGATTTAAAAAAAACTGATTTAGAGCAAAATTTAAATCAATTATCTGATTCTAACATCAGTGATTTTGGTGTTTTAAGGGTGGTAATTGAAAATAAGAAAGCCCAAAAAAAATATGATACTGATGAGAGTCAAATATTTTTAAACCCTCAAATTTTTGATGTCAAAGAAAATGAAAAAATCAAAAATCTAGAAATTATCGAAAAACCTGTTCAAAAATCTATTTTTTCAATTAATCATCGTTTGGTTAATGATTTGTCTTTTGCAAATAATTTTGGCAATCCGCGCAATAATTTTCAAGATATGAAGGGTGTTGCAAGGTTTTCAACTAATGTGGAATATAAAAACTTTAAATTATTTTCGATATTAAGACTAGCTCGTATTGATAATAATCGAGATCAACAGCGAAGATTAAATGATCCATCGGGTGGTGGTTCAAGAACATTTGAAAATCTGGGCGTTACCTTGCCAGAATTAAACCTTAAATATTCCTCTGGAAATAATTCAATAATTGCTGGTAAATTTACATCAAATTTTGGAACGGCATGGCGATGGAATCAGGGCATTTTTATTCATAATATTGCTGGAAATTATGGTTTATTTGAAAAGCTCGGCTTGGCTTTTGTAAGTAAATATGGTGATATAAAAAAAACTGGCCTATATAATTTTTCTTTTAGCACTTTCACTAATGACAGAAAAAATTTTGACAATGCTTTGTTTCATCGCAGAGAAAGCGATACTAAATCGCAAGGTTTGGCTGGCGATACTAGAAGTTTAAAATCTTATACATTGGCTACCGACATTAATTTTGAATTTAGTGAAGATGAAAAATTAACCTATCACCTTGCTTATGCCAATTTAGCCATTAATAAAGATATGTCTCCAATAAAAAATTCAAAAATTAAAAACCAAAATGGATATGTTTTTGGTGTAAATTATATTTTTCCTGTAATCAAAAAATTAAATGCCGAAACCTTAATTGAATATGCTAGAATCGGCAATATCAATGGCAATACCGATATTAGCAACAAATTTCTTACAACTAATTTGATTTTTAAATATAATAAAAAATATAGCCTAATGATTGGTAATTCCAAAAATAAAATTAAAAATAAATTAATTTCCAGAAGCTATAATAATTCAAGCGAAATTAATTTTGGCTATGAATTTGATAAGACTAAATTTTATGATAAAATTACCGCGCAATTTGGCTATCATCAACTTACCGAAAAATTACCAAATCAAACTCAAACCAATAAATCTTTGGCAATTTTAATAAGATATTTTAAAAATTTTTAACATGAAAAAAATTATATTAGCAGTGCCAAAAGGAAGAATCTTAAATGATTTAAAGTTGTTTTTCGAAGGTACAGAAATTATTCCTGATGCCGATTTATTTAATGAAAATACTAGAAATTTAATTTTTAACACCAATCTCCCAAATCTTGAAATTGTTAAGGTTAGAAGTTTTGATGTTGCCAATTTTGTTAAATTTGGCGGGGCTGATTTAGGAATTTGTGGCAAAGATGTGATTGAAGAATTTGCAAGTTCTGAATTTTTTTCAATGCTAAATTTAAATATTGGTAAATGTCGTTTGTCAATTGCTGGTGATGTAGGTCAAAATCAAGACTTCCGCAAATTTGATAAAATTAAAATCGCCACCAAATATGTTAATATCACCCAGAAATATTTTGAAAAATATGGTATTAAGGCAGAAATTTTAAAATTAAATGGCGCGCTGGAAATAGCCACTAAGCTTGGTCTAAGTAATTATATTGTTGATTTGGTTAGTTCGGGTCAAACATTGATTAATAATCAAATGGTTGAAATTGAAAAAATTTTAGATGTTAGTTCTTTTTTAATTGTAAATAGAACTTCTTTTAAAACTAAAAACCATGAAATAAATTATTTTTTAAAAATTTTTGAAAGTCG
This sequence comes from Rickettsiales bacterium, assembly GCA_023256705.1. Taxonomy (GTDB): domain Bacteria; phylum Pseudomonadota; class Alphaproteobacteria; order Rickettsiales; family UBA1997; genus CAILUF01. The sequence goes on along the minus strand of JALREU010000057.1, from coordinate 1,726 downwards.
TGACACAAGAACATAAATGATAAAAATTTATAATTTTAACACATTTTTAGAAAAACACTTAAAGACAATTCAAAACAAACTCCAATTTTTTAAAAAATTCATATTAATTTTGATTTTAATTTCAATTAGTTTTTTTGAAATTTCTAACAGCGCTTTTGCGGTTAATGTTTCTGTCTTTAATGATGTTAGAAATGTTACAGGAAAAGATTGTTTAGTAGCAGAATTTGATGAGGAGGAGTTTGATACTGAAGAAATTGATGGTGAAATTACTGCAAATAGAACGCCAGATCCGTGCTATGAATCTAATTACGACGAAAATAAGCAAATATGTGAGGTTGGGGGATTTGGTGCTACAATGGAAATTTTTAATAATCTAGACTTAACTTGGAATTATGGAAATCAGACTTGCCTAGCTTATGTATTAACAGCTGGTATTACTATGCAGTCTATTTTTATGGCTGCAAGGTATGTTTGTCCGATGCCAGATATTTTTGCCAAGAGATCGGCTGAATTGGCTGATGATGTAAAAAACGGAGCGGCGGCAGCTGCATCTGCAACTGGAGCTACAGTAAGTAAAGAAGCAGCTAAACAAACATCGAATGTTCAAAAACTAGGAACCAAGGGCACTCAATCAATTGGGGAAAAATTAAATGGAGCTGCAAAAACCCCATTTCAATCATTTGTCACCAGAGGTAAAAATCTTATAAAAAGAACATCCGGACCTTCTTCTCCATGGCAAACCGCATCGATGGTTATTGACCCATTTATGATAATAGAAATGGGTATTTTTGCTGGACAATGTGCTTATCTTCCAAATTGTTGCGCTGCATTTGGTACCACAACTGCAGCTTATGTGACTGCGGTAGCAACTCTGGCTGGTTTATATTATAATGCAAGGACAGCTTATTTAAATACTGAGGTTTGTGGAGAGGGTTATAAAATCTGGAAAAAGGGCACAGATGTTGATGAAAAAAATAAATTAGGAGTTTGGCAAAAGGAGTTAGGATTTTATGCTAAATGTTTGGATAATTATTTTAAAGATGCCAATCATGAATTGCGTTTCTCAGAGGTTGAGGCGACACCAAAAGATCATACAGCTTATAATCGTTTGATGAAATTTAAAGCCCATGCAAGTCAATTTGGTTTAAATACAGATTCCCAAGATTCAACTAATGATTGCATGGTAAATTCAGGTTCTGAAAACTTAAGAAATGAGCAGCAGAACTTATCAAATGTATATTATCGTGAATATTTATATAAGGGAATAGAATATACAGATTCAGGTCCTGGTGAATGCAAAAATCCTTCGGGTTGGGATTCTAATTTTAAGAAAAAAACTTTTGGATATAGTGAAGAAAATCAAAAATATTATTTTAGAGGTTCAGCTGAAGCCCCAAATTATCAATGTGAAAGATTTTTAATAAAAGGTAGTCAGGATAAGACTGGAATGGAAGCTTTTGAATGTTGCAAAAAAAGAAGTATGGGGGCGATTTGTCTAGAAAGAAGAATTACTGGAAAATATAAATTTTGTTCAATGGATGATGGTGAATGTAGTATAAATTTAGGAAATCTAGAAAATCCTCAAGCCGCCCCAACCAAATATGATATTTCTGAAGCAGAGAGTGATCCAAGATTTATTTGTGCAAAATCCTATAATCACTGCCCTTTTGATCATAATTTGGCGGGAGGAACCGATTATGCACAACAATATCCAAAACGACCAAGC
>JALREU010000056.1 GCA_023256705.1 Rickettsiales bacterium | reverse complement strand
GATTTTTATGCCATCAATTATTTCCAAACAACTTAATTTGGTGGAAGAAAGCAAAAAAATCATTACTGAGTTTAACGGCATATTTCGCCTAAATAATGCCATTAACGAAATTTATCACAAAGGCGAAGAAGAAGAGTTTAATTTGTAAGAAATACAGATTTTAGAATAGGGAATTTATATTCCTCTTTTTTACCCAAATTTAGTTAATTTTCTACTGTTAGGGATGGCTTAAGAAATTTTGTCATCGGAAATCTTGCAGGTGATTGTCCTGCCTTGGTGCGCTAGTTTTACCAAGAAGCGTTGGCGGGCACTATTATTGATTATTAAATACTTCATAAGTTGTATTGACAAATAGATTATTTAAAAAAATAGGGTATGAGCTTATTTTTTTTCTTACTATTAAAAACATATTATATTATTTTTTTCATTAAGACATAACACAAGAAGCAAAATCAAACTTCCCTTAACTTTAAAAGGTAAAATTTTCATTGGCAAAATATGCGGTGTTATCACCCTTTAAAGAAACGCTGGCAAAATATGCGGTGTCATCACCCTCGCTCGCGCTTGAGAGGGTAAAATTTTTTTTACCAAAAAAAATTTTGGGAGGGTGATGAAACCGCTTATTATCGCTCGAAGCCGAGGGGATTTTAAATATCAACAATCGAAAATTATTATCTGGATCTGGAGGGTGGTTTGAAGTCCGTTCTGTCTTCTTTGAGGCCTTGGATTTTTTGCTTGATGGATTGAGTCTTTCGGCTGTCAAAAATATTGCCGTCTTGACTTTGCTCGGCTTTGGATTTTTTTAAATCCTTATTTAAATCCGCAACTTCTTCTTGCACTATTTTTTGTTGCGCACGCTTTCTTTTTAGATTCCAAATCATCGATTTTTTTGCCGAAGATTTGTTTATCGGATGAGAATTTTCCATCTCCTCCACCTCTTTACCTCGATTGTCCCAATTATCATCGACATGAATTTCGGTTTCTTTTTCTTCATGCTCAACACCTCCCTCTTCGCGGTCAAGATTGCGTTGCTGATTGGCTAAGGGGCGAATTTTGGTTTGACGAAGTAATTCAACAATATCATTAACCTCTTTATTTTCTGAAATTTGGGTCGATGAAGATTTTTTGATTAAATCATCTTTTTTAATAAAATTTTCCTCATCTTCTTCGACTTTTTTTGATATATGCTTATTGATATGATGCTTTTTTTCGCCAATATAATGCTTTTTTTCTTCGACTAAATCGTGATGTGTTTTTTTAAAAAGTTTTTTTAAAAAATTGAGAATTTTTTTTAGTAATTTAAAAAATAATTTTAAAAATTTTGGCATTTTTATAATTTTTTTAATTTTGATAATATTTCATAGCAAAATTTAAATTTTGATGATTTGTCATCAAATTTTCCAATAAATAATAATTTATGTTCTTTAAATAATTTTATAGAATTTTTATTATCAAAAATAAGCTTCATCAGGCTATCGGCCTTGGCGAAATAATTGTTATAAAAACCTATTAACATACCATCATTAACAATTTCTATGGAATTAATATTTAAATTTTTACACTCTATTTTTAATAATGCAACCTCAAATAAATTCATAACTTCTTGCGGAATTTTACCAAATCTATCGGTCATTTCATTAATCAAATCTTCATGATCTTGAGCATTTTTGATGTTAGAAATTTTCTTATAAAAACTCATGCGTAAAGCCAAATCCTGCATATAATCGGTTGGTATAGTAAGAGAAATTCCGAGTTTAATGGTAAAAATATAATCGGTAATATTGGTGTTAACATCATTATTTTGCATTTCGGCACTATATTTTATTTTATCAATAGTTTCAATTAGCATTTGCTGATAAAGCTCAACCCCAGTTTCTTTGATATGCCCCGATTGTTCGTCGCCCAAAATATTGCCACTACCGCGAATATCCATATCGTAAGAAGCAATGCTAAAGCCAACTCCGAGGTCATCGAGATTTTGCATTACCTCCAATTTTTGCTTGGCTTCTTTTGGTAAATGTTGTTTGTTGCTGAGCATAAAATAGCAATAGCCACGGATTTTGCCTCGACCAACCCTGCCACGAAGTTGATATAATTGCGACAAGCCAAACATTTCTGCCTTATAAATTATCATGGTGTTAGCGCTAGAAATATCAATGCCCGACTCAATAATGGTGGTCGACAGCAACACATCAATTTTGCCATCAATAAAATCATTCATTATGTCTTCAAGTTCGATTGCCGACATTTGACCATGGGCGAATCTAATTTTTAAATCGGGCAGTAAATTTTTCAGCCTCGGCTCCATCTCCTCAATATCCTTGACTCTCGGCACTACAAAAAACACCTTGCCACTTCGGTTATATTCACGCATTATCGCTTCTTTGACGATGATGCTGTCATAGGTCATCACAAAATTTCGCACCGCAATTCTATCGATTGGAGGGGTGGCAATCAGGCTTAAATCGCGGACTCCCGCCAAAGACATTTGCAAAGTTCTTGGAATTGGGGTTGCCGACAAGGTTAGCACATGAATATTATTGCGCATTTTTTTTAACATCTCTTTTTGAGCGACGCCAAAATGCTGTTCTTCATCGATAATCAACAATCCAAGATCATGAAATTTAATTGATTTTTGCAATAAGGCGTGGGTGCCGATGATGATTTTAATTGAACCATCGGCGATTTCTTCACGAATTTTTTTGGCATCGCCACTACTAACCATGCGCGATAATTGAGCAATTTTAATGTCGGTATGGGCGAATCTTTGGGAAAAGTTTTTGTAATGTTGCCTAACCAAAATCGTAGTTGGAGCGATAATGGCAACTTGGCTTTGTTTGGCAACAATGGCACTTGCTCGAATGGCAACTTCGGTTTTGCCAAAACCCACATCGCCACAAATTAAGCGATCCATCGGCGAACCTTTTTGCAAATCACCTTCAACATCTTCGATTGCTTTCATCTGGTCTTGAGTTTCGACATAACCAAATTTCGCCTTAAATTCATCATAGAAAAAAGTTTCAGGAACATAGATTCTAGCTTTTTTCAATTGCCTTTCAGCGGAGATTTTTAGAAGCTCCTCGGCAGTTACCCGAATTTTTTTACGCACCGCTTCTCGCCGATTTTTCCAACCCGCAACACCCAAGCGATCAAGTTGGATTAGCGGGTTTTCAGCGCCATATCGAGTTATCAAATTAATATTATCAACTGGCACAAATAAATTATCACCGCCACCATAAATAATTTTTATCATATCAGTCTTTATGCCAAGAGCGGTGATGGTTTGTATGCCATCAAATTTGCCAATTCCATGGTCACGATGCACTACCAAATCACCCTGATTTATGCTCAAACTTTCTTCTAAAATTCTTTGTGAGGCGGTTTTGGAAATTTTTTGACGAAGTAATTTTTCGCCAAAAATCGCCTGCTCCCCAATCACAACAAAATCATCAAATTCAAAACCAAATTGCATTGGCAAAATAAAACTCGCAATTTTACCAAATTTAATTTTCGTGAAATCTGCGTAATTATTTATAAATTCTAAAGCAATGTTGTAATCATGAAAATAGCGACTTAATCGCTCTTTAAAGCCTTCACTTAAAACTGCAACGGCAACTCTTTTTTGCCGATAATTTTGTAAAAAATCTTGAAATATTTCTAAAACATCTTTCTTATTTGACCTTGATGCCAAAGAAAAATCCGGCACCAAATTGGCATTTAAATCGATAACTCGTGAGTTTTTTCGTTGCAACTCATCTAAATCTCCAAAAGCAAAATTAATGGCGATATTTTTTTGAATTTTTTCAACAATTTCCTTTTCTTCAAAATACATTAATTCTGGCTTGATTGGATTATAAAAATTTAGCGAGGATTTTTTTTGTTCAAACCTCGTTTGATATAATTCCAAAATTTCTTGGTGACGATTTTTAATTTGATCAAAAATTTGATTATTATGAAAAATAATCGGATTTTTTAAAAAATCTATAATCGAAACCAAATCTTGTTGGTAAAAAAGCGGTAGCCAATGCTCCATGCCATCAAAAGTGCGACCTTCGGAAATCGCCTGATAAAATTGGTCATCGATTGAAGAACCAAATAGCTTACGATATTTTTCCCGAAAATTGGCGATGGTTTGCTGATTTAAAATCACTTCGCTGGCGGGTAAAACCTCGAAACTTTTAACATTTTCATAGCTTAATTGAGTGATTGGGTCGAAGATTTTGATGGACTCAATTTCATCGCCAAAAAAATCAATTCGATAACCAAGTAAGTCAGAAGCTTGCATAATTACAACATCAACAATTCCTCCGCGTACCGCAAATTCTCCGACATTATTGGCGTTCGACATTCTTTCATAGCCTTTGGCAATTAAAAAATCGACAACCTGCGAGAGTGAATATTTGGTTTTAGCCTTAATGCTCAAGCCTAAATTTTTGACAATTTCGGGGCTAATATTTTTTTGAACAATGGCATTAACCGAAGTAATTAGGAATAAATTTTCATTTGCCACACGATTGATAATTTCGTATAAGGTCTTGATTCTACTGGCTAGAATTTGTGGTTTAGGCGAAATTTTATCGTAAGGCGAGCAATCAAATCCATAAAAATTTAGAATTTTTTGTTCGGGTAAAAAAAATTTTATTTGCTGATTGATGATGTTGATTTGAGCATCATTTTCGGCAATAAAAATTTTATCATTAGCTGAAAAATTATTGGCAATTTCCGATGCCAGAAATCCCATTGAGTCGTTTGGAACCTTACATAAGGTGGTTGAGCTGGTGATATTTTTGAGTTTAGTTTTATAATCCATTTACTGCAAAATTTCGATGGAAAAATCTGCCATACTTTGATTTATATCGGGTGGCAACACAGGAATTTTGTGACTTTTGGCGACTTGTAAAAAAATATTTATTTTATCGGTATTATCAATCTCTAAATTAATCGAAGCGGTTAAAAATTCTGGCAAAAAATGTGCTTTCAAATAAGCGGTTTGATAAGAAATCATCGCATAGGCGGCGGCGTGAGATTTGTTGAATCCGTAGCCTGCAAATTTATCGACCAAATCAAATATTTCATTGGCTTGATTGCTTTCAATATTATTTTTTTGACAACCAGAAACGAAAATCTCGCGCTGTTTATCCATCTCTTCCTTAATTTTTTTACCCATAGCTCGACGCAGTAAATCGGCACCTCCGAGGCTATAACCCGCCAAAATCTTGGCAATTTCCATCACCTGTTCTTGATAAACAATTACACCATAAGTTTCTCTTAAAACGGACTCTAAAAGCGGATGTGGATATTTAATTTCTTCTTCGCCATGTTTGCGTCGAATATAGGTTGGAATATTATCCATCGGACCTGGGCGATAAAGCGAAATAAGAGCAATAATATCTTCAATTTTATCGGCTTTCATTTTTCGAAGAACCGAACGCATACCCGAAGATTCAATTTGGAAAACCCCGATTGAATCGCCACTGGCAAGCATTTTGAAAGTTTCTTTATCGTCTAAGCGTAAATTATTTATATCAATTTTTATGTTACGAGTTTTTTCTACCAGCTTTACAGTTTCTAAAATTGTGGTTAATGTTTTTAAGCCTAAAAAATCGAATTTTACCAAACCAGCCAACTCGGCATATTTCATGGAGTAGCCCACCGCCGACATTGTTGAGCCTTCGTCATTATAAAGACCACAAATTTCGTGAAGTGGCTTATCGCCAATTACTACACCTGCGGCATGAGTTGAAGCGTGTCGATTCAGACCTTCTAGCCTCAATCCAATATCGACCAATTTTTTAATTTGCGGATCATCTTTAATGGCTTGCTGAAGATCTTTATCCATCTCGATAGCTTTTTCTAAAGTTACCGCTTCCACAGCATTAAATGGAATTAGTTTGCAAATTCTATCGACCTGATTATAAGGCATATCCAGCACTCGCCCTACATCTTTGAGCACCGCCCTTGCCTGCAATTTTCCGAAGGTAATAATTTGGGCAACATAATCTTTGCCATATTTATTTTGTACATAATCTATGACTTCATCGCGTCTAGTCTGGCAAAAATCAATATCAAAATCGGGCATCGAAACGCGGTCAGGATTTAAAAATCTTTCAAATAGCAAACCAAAGCGAATTGGGTCAAGATCAGTAATTTGCAAAGCATAGGCTACAATTGAACCAGCTCCAGAGCCTCTTCCAGGACCAACGGGTATGTTGTTGTTTTTTGCCCATTTAATAAAATCCGAGACTATTAAAAAATATCCAGAAAAATTCATTTTAATGATTATTCCAAGTTCATAATCCAATCTTTCTAAATATTTTTTTTGGACATCATTTTGAATATCTGCGGGCGTTTCTTCGAGTTTGAATTTTTTTTGGAGACGAATTTCTAAACCCTTGATGCTTTGATTTCTAAGCTCCAAAGCTTCATCAAAATTTGGCTCATTGCTGAATTTCGGTAAGGTTGGCGGTCTTTCAAAAGCCATTATATGACATCTTTTGGCAATATTTATAGTGTTGGCAACCGCTTCAGGTAAGTCATAAAAAGTTTCTAAAAAATCCTCAATTTCCCAAAAATATTGTTCGGGCGAATTGCGATGGCGATTTTCATCACTTAATTTATTGCCATCATAAATGCACGATAAAATATCTTGAGCTTCATACATATCGGGAGTCAAAAAATAAACATCGCATGAAGCAAGTAATGGCAGGGATTTTTTTGAGGCTAGATCAATTAATTTTGGCTCGAGAATTTCCTCAATTTTTTCGCCATATCTTACAATTTCGATATAAAAATTATTGGCAAAAAATTTATCAATTTCCTGCAAAATTTTATTAAGTTGAATTTCTTGATTTTCTTGTAAAAGCTTGGCAACAAAGCCTTCATAGCCACCTGATAGCATTATTAAACCAGCGGATTTTTCTTGCAAATCTGTAAAATTAATATGCGGTGTTATTGCCTCTTGGCGTTGCAAATAGCTTTTAGAAACTAGATACATTAGATTTTTATAACCCTCTTCATTGGTGGCAATTAGCGGAGTTTTGCATAAATTTTTTTCAAAATCTAAATTAGAAATATTTTTATTATCTGAAATATTGTAATCAACTAAAATTTCGCACCCCAAAATCGGCTGAATTCCGGCTTTTTTACAAGCTGATGAGAATTCAAGGGCGCCAAATAAATTTTGTGAGTCCATTATGCCAAGAGCAGGCATTTTTAGGGATTTTGCTTTGGCGATTAAATCTGGAATTTTAATAGCTCCTTTGCAAAGCGAATAAGTTGTGTGGTTTTTTAGTGAAATATACATTTTTTATTTAAAACTCTAAATTATTAAATTAAATTTAGAGTTTTTGAAGATATAATTAAATTTATTTACGATTTTTCAAATAGGCTTGAGCACTAGCTAATCTTGCAATTGGAACTCGATAAGGTGAGCATGAAACATAATTCAAGCCAACCTTATGACAAAACTCAATCGACGCTGGATTTCCACCATGCTCCCCACAAATTCCAAGCTTAATATCAGGGCGAGTGGCCTTACCTTTTTGGCTAGCAATTTTAATTAACTCACCAACACCTTCTTGGTCTAGCTCGGCAAACGGGTCTTTTTCTAGAATGCCCGCTTTTTGATAATTGCCAAGGAAGTTTCCGGCGTCATCACGAGATAAACCAAAAGTAGTTTGAGTTAAATCATTAGTTCCGAAACTAAAAAATTCAGCTTCTTCGGCAATTTTATCGGCAATAATCGCCGCTCTAGGCAATTCAATCATGGTGCCGACCATATAATGCAATGATAAATTATTTTCTTTAGAAACTTTATTTTGAGTTTCAATGACCAAATTTTTCATGATTTGAATTTCTTTTTTAGTGGCAACTAGCGGAATCATAACTTCAAGAATTACATCCTTATTTGTTTCTTTTTTCACTAAGCAAGCGGCTTCAAAAATTGCTTGTAATTGCATTTCATAAATTTCTGGGTAAGAAATTCCAAGCCTACAACCACGATGTCCAAGCATTGGATTTTGCTCTTGCAATTGATGGGTACGGTGCTTGACATAATCAACTTCAACTCCGGCAACTTTGGCGACTTCTTGAATTTCGCTTTCCTTATGCGGTAAAAATTCGTGCAAAGGCGGGTCAAGCAAACGAATAGTGACAGGAAGGCCTGCCATAATTTTAAATATTTCAACAAAATCATTTCTTTGCATCGGCAATAATTTTGCCAAAGCCGATTTTCTGCCTTCGATAGTTTCCGCCAAAATCATTTGACGCACCGAAATAATACGGTCTTCACTAAAAAACATATGTTCGGTTCTGCATAAACCGATTCCTTGTGCACCAAAATCACGGGCGACTTGGCAATCTTGAGGAGTTTCAGCATTGGTACGAACATTGAGGGTGCGAATTTCATCTGCCCATTTCATAATTTTTTCAAAATCACCCGATAAATTTGGTTTCAAAGTTGGTACATTTCCAAGGATAACATCGCCATTTGAACCATTGATAGTAATCACTTCACCATCTTTTACTTTTACGCCATTGGCAATTAAAATTTTGTTGTTGGCATCGATATGAAGTCCTGTAGCTCCAGACACACAAGGCGTTCCCATGCCACGAGCCACAACTGCTGCATGCGAAGTCATGCCACCGCGAGCGGTTAAAATTCCTTGCGAAACATGCATACCTTTAATGTCTTCAGGGCTGGTTTCAACTCGAACCAATATCACCTTTTCACCATTTTCGGTGCGTCTTTCCGCTTCTTGCGAAGAAAATACCACCACACCACAAGCAGCACCTGGTGAAGCAGGCAAGCCTTTGGCAATAATTTTTACTTTAGCTTTTGGATCCAAAGTTGGGTGTAAAAGTTGGTCAAGGCTGATTGGGTCGATTCGAAGCAAAGCCTCTTCTTTAGAAATTAAGCCTTCGCTAACCATATCAACGGCAATTTTAATGGAAGCTTGCGCAGTTCTTTTGCCCGAACGAGTTTGAAGCATCCAAAGTTTTTTATTTTGCACCGTGAATTCGATATCTTGCATATCGCGATAGTGAAGTTCAAGTTTTTTATAAATTTTTTCTAGCTCTAAATACACATCTTTCATGGTTTCTTCCATTGCTGGTAATTTGGAACCAAGTTGCTCCTTACCTGCGATGGTGATGGATTGCGGTGTGCGAATTCCAGCGACCACATCTTCGCCTTGCGCATTAATCAAATATTCGCCATAAAGTTCTTTTTCGCCAGTTGATGGGTTACGAGTAAAGGCAACTCCAGTTGCCGAATCATCGCCCATATTGCCAAAAACCATTGATTGAACATTTACTGCAGTTCCCCACTGAGCTGGAATATTATTTAAAGCTCGATAGGTGATGGCACGATCATTCATCCA